>NZ_RHQR01000053.1:0-512 GCF_003936645.1 Pseudomonas sp. p106 | reverse complement strand
GGCACCACCGGTGGCGACTTCGAGCAGTTGGCGGTCAATCCGGCTGAAGCCGTGACCAACGTCAGCGATACCCTCGATACGTCGACCGTCACGTTGACCGCCACTCCAGGCGTGGTCGAGGGCGGCACCGTGGTGTACACCGCCTCGGTATCGGCCCCAGTTACCGGCAGCCCACTGGTCGTGACCCTGGCCAACGGTCAGAGCATCACCATCGGCGTCGGTGAGTCGTCCGGCTCGGTCGACTTCGTTGCGCCAAACAACGTCTACAACACCAATACTGCACTGACCAACAGCATCACCAAGGTCGAAGGCGGTAATTACGAACAGCTCGACACTGCCGGCACTCCGACCACCACGGTTACCGACAGCCCGGCTACTCAGGCCACTACCAACCTGGTGCTGAGCGCGACTGGCGATGTGGCTGAAGGCGGTCAGATCGTCTACACCGCGACCCTGAGCAACCCAGCTGGCACGGCGATGACCGTGACCTTGAGCAACGGCGCGACCATCAA
>NZ_RHQR01000052.1:0-569 GCF_003936645.1 Pseudomonas sp. p106 | reverse complement strand
TTGCTCTTGCTGTTGCTCTTGCTGTTGCTCTTGCTGTTGCTCTTGCTGTTGCTCTTGCTGTTGCTCTTGCTGTTGCTCTTGCTTTTGCTTTTCAAGCGCGGTAGTACAGGCACCACAGATCGCGACTTCAGGAGGCCGAGCGCAGGTCTTGCGAAGGGAGGTGACGGGCATGGATGCCCGTCAAGCGCTGCGGCCCATGGATGGGCCGTCAGCGCGGTCCTCCCGGGAGCAAGGCCGGAGCGAGGGAACCCCGGAGCGAAGCGTAGGGGCCGGATGATGGGAGCCAGCCTTTTTTGGTTACTTTTTGGGGCGTTTGCCAAAAAGTGACCCGCCGTAAGGGCGGAAAGGTGAGTGAGCGCCGCCACGGCAAATGGATATTCACGCTAGCTGAAAGCCAGAAGCCAGAAGCCAGAAGCCAGAAGCCAGAAGCCAGAAGCCAGAAGCCAGAAGCTCATGCGAGGGCTTTGATTCATGCGGGCATATCCATTTGCGGTGGCGGCGCTCACTCACCTTTCCGCCCTTACGGCGGGTCACTTTTTGGCAAACGCCCCAAAAAGTAACCAAAAAAG
>NZ_RHQR01000051.1:0-588 GCF_003936645.1 Pseudomonas sp. p106 | reverse complement strand
GTCCGCCATGGTCAGGCAGTTCAGCCCTTAGTGCATCATGCCCAGCTCGGCATCATCCATCAGTGCTTTGGCCAACGCACTCAGGTAGTGCGAAGCCCAGATCAGCTGTGGTTTATCGTCCATCAAGCCTTCGATGGTCAGGTCCCGCACATAGCCCATCAGCTCTGAAGCCTGTTCGCGGGCATTCTGGCAAGGGATGCCCGCTTCGATGCGAAACAGTGGGTGGGTCTGGTTTTCACCCTGGTAGAACGTGGTCTTACCGACAGTGACTTTGGTGTCGTCTGGTGTCATTGCGTATTCTCCCTGAAGGTTTAGGGCCTGGGCGAACGTAATGACGGGCAACCCGCCCTTAGCTCAGCACCGGTCTCACGCAGCGCGCTGTGCGTATAGGCTTGCCGGCGATAGCGCCCACCCAGGCAAAACAGGCTTAACGGCCTAGTGCAGGGTGCGCGGCTCGGGCGGCATCTGCAGCTGGATCAGGGCTGATTCGAGCAGCACGCGTAGCGACTCGAGCTCATGCATCGAGGCCATCATCAGAACCGAGGCGGGCGTTCTGGGCTGTAGCGAAACAGCCTGCTGCGCCACGCT
>NZ_RHQR01000050.1:0-752 GCF_003936645.1 Pseudomonas sp. p106 | reverse complement strand
TCGAGGGTATCGCTGACGTTGGTCACGGCTTCAGCCGGATTGACCGCCAACTGCTCGAAGTCGCCACCGGTGGTGCCGGTGATGGTGGCTTTGACCTGGCCAGCGTCCTTGTAGACGTCATCGGCCGGGGCTGGAACAGAGACCGTGCCGGAGCTTTGGCCTGCTGCGATATTGATGACCGCGCCATTGCTCAGCGTGACGGTCATCGCCGTCCCCGCTGGGTTGCTCAGCGTCGCGGTGTAAACGATCTGGCCGCCTTCAGCGACATCGCCAGTCGCGCTCAGCACCAGGTTGGTGGTCGCCTGGGTAGCCGGGCTGTCGGTAACCGTGGTGGTCGGAGTACCGGCGGTGTCGAGCTGTTCGTAGTTACCACCCTCGACCTTGGTGATGCTGTTGGTCAGTGCGGCGTTGGTGTTGTAGACGTTGTTCGGCGCAACAAAGTCGACCGAACCGGACGACTCGCCGACGCCGATGGTGATGCTCTGGCCGTTGGCCAGGGTTACGACCAGTGGGCTGCCGGTGACTGGGGCCGATACCGAGGCGGTGTAGGTGACTACGCCACCTTCGACTACCGAAGCATTTGCGGTCAGGGTCACCGTGCTAGCGTCGATCGTGTCGCTAACGTTAGTCACTGCTTCGGTCGGGCTGACCGCGAGCTGCTCGAAATCACCACCGGTGGTACCGGTGATAGTGGCTTTGACCTGGTCGGCGTCTTTGTAGACATCATCAGCCGGAGCTGGAACAGAGACCGT
>NZ_RHQR01000004.1:270971-347998 GCF_003936645.1 Pseudomonas sp. p106 | reverse complement strand
TACTCACAAGCACCCACACGAATTGCTTGATTCGATTTGTTAAAGAGCGTTTGGTTAAGAGCTTTTCGTCTCAACCGAGGCGCGCATTCTACGCTTTCCTCAGAGCCTGTCAAGCGTTTATTTTGAAGTTTTTTGCGAGAAACTCGTTCAACTTCAAACACTTGGCTCGCTGCGATCTCTCGTAGCGGGAGGCGAATCATACAGCGTTTAGAAGCGCTGTCAACCACCATTTCAACCGCTATCGATCAGACGACCGAAGCACCACCAGCACCACCTAGATTAAGCAACTCTTTGAATTTCAAGGAGTTTCTCGTTCCGACTACGCTGGAAGTGGGGCGCATTATAAGGGGATTCGGGAGGGCGTCAACCTTTAATTTCAAGAAATTGAAATATAGGCAGAAATGGCTCTATCAAGCACAGCAGGTGTTCGCCATTGTCCTTTTAGCGCCTACGAAGCCCCCCCTCCCCGCCGCCCCATGATTCGAGGCACTCGCCGCGCCACCGCCGGCACCCGCAGCACCATCAACAAGCCAGCAATGGCCGCGTAGATCGCCCACTCGCGCAGATCGGAGCGCACAATCCACAGGAAGTGCAGCAGGCCCAAACCGAGAATCACATACACAAGCTTGTGCAGTTTCTTCCAGCGCGCGCCCAAGCGCCGCTGACTGTAACGATTGGAAGTCACCGCCAACGCCAGCAAGCCAAGGAAGCCGAGCGCCCCCACAATGATGTACGGCCGCTTGCGCAGCTCGACGGCAAACTGCCCCCAATCCAGCCCCAAGATAAAGAACAGGTAGCAAAGGAGGTGCAGCACGATATAGGCAAAACACCACAACCCCAGTTGCCGACGCACAACGATCCACCCCGACCAGCCTGTCAGCTTCTGCAGCGGCGTCATGCTCAGCGTGATCAAAAGGAAGATCAACGCCCCCAGCCCAAGCCGATCCATAAGGATCTTCCCAGGGTCCGGTCCGAGCAGGTTCATCGCCGCCTCATACAACCACCACAGCGGAAACAGACAACCCACTATAAAGATGGCCAGGCGCAGCCAGGGATAACGCATCAATAGTTCTTCCGCAGGTCGAGGCCAGCGTACAGCGACGCCACTTCATCGGCGTAGCCATTGAACATCTGTGTCTGTCGCACGTTGGGGCTGAACAGCCCACTGGGCAGGCGCCGTTCGCGCGCCTGACTCCAGCGCGGGTGATCGACCTCGGGGTTCACGTTGGCATAGAAACCATATTCATCAGGCGCAAGACTCTCCCAGGTCGTGCGCGGCCGTTCGTCCACCAGGCTGATCCGCACGATCGACTTGATGCTCTTGAACCCGTACTTCCACGGCACCACCAGGCGCAGCGGCGCACCGTTCTGGTTGGGCAACTCGCGCCCATACATGCCGACCGCCAGGATGGCCAGCGGGTTCATCGCCTCATCCAGGCGCAAGCCCTCTTCGTACGGCCAATCGATCAACGCGAAGCCCGAACGCTGCCCCGGCATGTGCTGCGGATCCTGCAGGGTCTCGAACCGTACATAACGCGCTTTTGAGGTCGGTTCAACCTGCTTGAGCACTTGCGCCAGGGGAAAGCCCAACCAGGGGATGACCATTGACCAGGCCTCCACGCAGCGTAACCGATAGATACGCTCCTCAAGCGCGTAGGGTTTGACAAAGTCTTCCAGCGCATAACGCCCGGGCTTGCCAACCTCACCATCGACCACCACCGACCAGGGTTCGGTCTTCAGGCTCCCGCCATTGGCGGCGGGGTCGCCTTTATCAGGCCCGAACTCATAGAAGTTGTTGTAATGAGTGGCATCCTTGAAGGGCGTGATCGCCTCGTCTTTTACCGTCACCGCTTGCCAACGCGTGTCAGCCAGCTTGCTGGTGAACCAGGCCGGTGCGTTACCTGCCTCGACATCTGCGTAACGCGATGTTTGGGCCGCGCGCGCCGCAAAGGGCATCGCACCCAGCGCAACGCCGGCCATGGAGCCACCCAACAGGGTACGACGGGAAAGGTAGATGCTTTCGGGAGTGATCTCCGATGCCTTGCAATCGGAAGACCTGGGAAGCTTTATGAGCATGACGGCTCCACAGCACTGGTTAACGGATGTACCAGTAAGACTATGGAGCCGCAGGGTTATTCCATCATTAAATCATTCAGGATTTACGATGGCGGCCTTTGAGCAGGAACTGGATCGGACCAGAAGCGGCGTAGGCAAGGAAAATCAGCAGCAAGATGCGCGGCGGGTCGCTGAATACCACGGCAAACACCAGCACCACCGCCAGGATCGCCACGAACGGCACGCGGCCCTTGAGGTCGAGCTCCTTGAAGCTGTTGTACTTGATGTTGCTGACCATCAACATACCGGCGGCGGCAACCAGCAGTGCCACCAGGAACGACAACTTGGAGCCCTGGATACCATAGTCGCTGAAGGCCCATACGGTACCGGCGACCACACCAGCGGCAGCCGGGCTGGCCAGGCCGATGAAGTAGCGCTTGTCGGCAGTACCGACCTGGGTATTGAAACGCGCCAGGCGCAGCGCGGCACCGGCCACATAGATGAAGGCGACCATCCAGCCGACCTTGCCCATGTCGCCCAGCGCCCAGCCAAAGGCCAGCAGGGCCGGGGCCACGCCGAAGGCGACCATGTCCGACAACGAGTCGTACTCGGCCCCGAAGGCGCTCTGGGTGTTGGTCATGCGGGCGACACGGCCATCGAGGCCGTCGAGCACCATGGCCACGAAGATGGCGATGGCGGCAAATGCAAAGTACTTGCTCGCCTCGCGCGGGTCGCCAGCACTCAGGGCGCTCTGCGCGCTCATCGAGTTGATGATGGAATAGAAACCGGCAAACAGGTTGGCGGTGGTGAACAGGTTGGGCAACAGATAGATACCGCGATGGCGCACCTTGCGCCCTTCGGCATCATGCCCTTCTTCAACGTGCTCATCGACAGGTAGCAGGCTTTCGGCGTCGGAGGGCTTGTTCGGCTCTTCGGGACGTTCGCTCATGGAGGGTACCTTGCAACAGGATGGAAAATGTTCGACACGGGCCCGCGAAACAGGTTCTGACGGCAGGCCACTGGTCTGCTTTATACCAGAAGCTGAATGCCAGAACGAAAAAACGCGGCCGAAGCCGCGTTTTTCGTCATTCGATAAGACTCAGTTCTTGGTCTTGTCGACGATTTTGTTAGCCGAGATCCACGGCATCATCGAACGCAGCTGCTCGCCGATGACTTCGATACCGTGAGCGGCGTTGTTGCGACGCTTGGCGGTCATCGATGGGTAGTTGGTGGCGCCTTCGGAGATGAACATCTTCGCGTACTCGCCGTCCTGGATGCGCTTCAGAGCGTTGCGCATGGCCTTGCGGGATTCTTCGTTGATGACTTCCGGACCGGTGACGTACTCACCGTATTCGGCGTTGTTGGAGATCGAGTAGTTCATGTTGGCGATGCCGCCTTCGTACATGAGGTCGACGATCAGCTTCAGCTCGTGCAAGCACTCGAAGTAGGCCATTTCCGGCGCGTAGCCAGCTTCGACCAGGGTTTCGAAACCGGCTTTGACCAGCTCGACGGTACCGCCGCACAGAACGGCCTGCTCACCGAACAGGTCGGTTTCAGTCTCGTCCTTGAAGGTGGTTTCGATGATGCCGGTACGGCCGCCACCAACGCCCGAAGCGTAGGACAGGGCGACGTTCTTGGCGTTGCCGGAGGCGTCCTGGTAGATAGCGATCAGGTCAGGGATACCGCCGCCTTTGACGAACTCGGAACGCACGGTATGGCCCGGGGCCTTCGGCGCGATCATGATTACGTCGAGGTCGGCACGTGGAACGACCTGGTTGTAATGGATCGAGAAACCGTGGGAGAAGGCCAGGGTGGCGCCCTTCTTGATGTTCGGCTCGATTTCGTTCTTGTACAGAGCGCCCTGGAACTCGTCCGGGGTCAGGATCATGACCAGGTCGGCAGCAGCGACGGCGGTGGCGACGTCGGCCACTTTCAGGCCGTGGGCTTCAGCCTTGGCAACGGTAGCCGAACCTTTACGCAGACCGACGGTAACGTCTACACCGGAGTCCTTCAGGTTGCACGCTTGGGCGTGGCCCTGGGAACCGTAACCGATGATGGCGACTTTCTTGCCCTGGATGATGGAAAGGTCGCAGTCTTTATCGTAGAAAACTTTCATGAAATACCCCTGGTTATATCTCGGCCCCTGCGGAGCCATCGCTAATTTTTGAATTCAAATGCTGAGCACTTTGTCGCCACGGGCAATGCCGGTGACGCCACTGCGCACGGTTTCGAGAATCGATGCAGTGCCGATGGCCTGGATGAAGCTGTCCAGTTTGTCGCTGGTACCACTGAGCTGTACGGTGTACACGCTGGCGGTAACATCGACGATCTGGCCACGGAAGATGTCCGTGGTGCGCTTGATCTCGGCACGCTGGGCACCGGTGGCCTTGACCTTGACCAGCATCAGTTCACGCTCGATGTGAGCGCTTTCCGACAGGTCGACAAGCTTGACCACTTCGACCAGCTTGTTGAGGTTCTTGGTGATCTGTTCGATCACTTCGTCATGGCCAACGGTGGTCAGCGTCAGACGCGACAGGGTCGGGTCTTCGGTGGGCGCCACGGTCAGGCTTTCAATGTTGTAGTTGCGCTGGGAGAACAGGCCGACCACGCGGGACAGAGCACCGGGTTCGTTTTCCAGCAGCAGGGAAATGATGTGCCGCATATCAGGTACGCTCCGTCTTGCTCAGCCACATGTCACGCATCGAGCCATCCTTGATCTGCATCGGATAGACGTGCTCGGTACGGTCGACCGCGATGTCGATGAACACCAGGCGGTCCTTCATCGCGAAGGCTTCTTCGAGCTTCGGCTTGAGGTCCTTCAGGCTGGTGATGCGGATACCCACATGGCCATAGGCCTCGGCCAGCTTGATGAAGTCAGGCAGCGACTCGACATAGGAGTGCGAGTGACGGCCGTTGTAGGCCATGTCCTGCCACTGACGGACCATGCCCAGCACGCCGTTGTTCAGGTTGACGATCTTCACCGGCAGGCCGTACTGCATGCAGGTGGACAGCTCCTGGATGTTCATCTGGATGCTGCCTTCGCCAGTCACGCAGGCCACGTCCTGATCCGGGAAATTGAGCTTGATGCCCATGGCTGCCGGGAAACCGAAGCCCATGGTGCCCAGGCCACCGGAGTTGATCCAGCGGTTCGGCTTGTTGAAGCGGTAGTACTGTGCTGCGAACATCTGGTGCTGACCGACGTCGGAGGTGACGAAAGCATCGCCGTTGGTCACTTCGCACAAGGTCTCGATGACGGTCTGCGGCTTGATGACGCTGCCGTCGCCCTTGTTGTAGGGGAACAGGTCGCCATTACCGCGCCACTCGTCGATCTGCTTCCACCAGGCTTCGGCCGCTGCCTTGTCTGGCTGCTCGCCGATTTCCTTGAGGATGCCCAGCATCTCGTTCAACACGCTGTCGACCGGGCCCACGATCGGCACATCGGCCTTGATCATCTTGGAGATCGACGCCGGATCGATGTCGATGTGAATGATCTTGGCATTCGGGCAGAACTTGGCCGGGCCATTGACCACGCGGTCATCGAAGCGTGCACCGACCGCGAAAATCACATCGGCATTGTGCATGGCCATGTTCGCGGTGTAGCTACCGTGCATGCCGAGCATGCCCAGGAACTGGCGGTCGGTACCCGGGAAGCAGCCAAGGCCCATCAGGGTATTGGTGACTGGCAGGTTCAGCGACTTGGCGATTTCGGTCAGCGCTTCGGAGCCACCACCGAGAATCACACCGCCACCGGCATAGACGATCGGACGCTTGGCAGCCAGCAGCATCTCGGCAGCCTTGCGGATCTGGCCGGAGTGGCCACGCACTGCCGGGCTGTAGGAGCGCAGCTTGACCTTCTTCGGATAGACGTATTCGAACTTCTCGGCCGGGTTGGTCATATCTTTTGGAATGTCGACCACGACCGGGCCTGGACGGCCGGATTGCGCCAGATAGAAGGCTTTTTTCAGAACTTCAGGGATCTCGGTAGCGTGCTTGATCATGAAGCTGTGCTTCACGATCGGCCGCGAGATGCCGATCATGTCGGTTTCCTGGAAGGCATCGGTACCCACCATGGTGCTAGGCACCTGGCCGGACAGGATGACCATCGGAATCGAGTCCATGTAAGCGGTGGCAATACCGGTGATGGCATTGGTCGCGCCCGGGCCGGAGGTTACCAGCACCACACCGGCCTTGCCGGTGGCGCGGGCGTAGCCGTCCGCCATATGGGTAGCAGCCTGCTCGTGACGAACCAGGATGTGCTCGACTTCCGGTTCCTTGAACAGGGCGTCGTAAACATGCAGGAGAGCACCACCAGGGTACCCGTAGATGTGCTTAACGCCTTCGTCACGCAAGAAGCGGACGACCATCTCAGCGCCAGATAAAAGCTCCACGTTGTTCACCTCTAAAACGCCAGAATACCGTCCCTAGTGGACGGGTCTTAATAGGTTTACTGCCAAGCAGAGCATGAGCGAACGTCAGCACTGACTGAGCAAGTATTGGGAGCACCCCTGAGTGTTGCGGGGTTATCCCACCCAGCGCGAGGTAACGCGTTGCGGGGTGTAACAGGTCGGCGCGGGTGTGCGCCTCATGATCTGCTTAGCGGGTCTGCTTCTGGCAGTCCCTCTAAAGCGGAAACTGGATTCTTGTGATTTGGCGGCTACAAGTCAAGAAAAATTATTGCCAATTTTTCCTCAAGATGAATTCCTGCCACCACTAAAAACCGACACAGCAGCAGGAAAAATAACTTTTCCACAAAAAAGGGCCACAATCTGCGGCCCCTGAAGGAAAAAGAGAAGAAATCAGGCTCAAGCAGCGATCAATTGATCGAACTCTGCCAGCAGGCGTCGCAACTCACGACTCTGCTCCGGCCGGTCGACGAACACCGTCTCGGCCATCACCAGAATGCTCGAGGCGTTGGGCAGCGGTTGACCAAGCTCGATGATGATCTTCATTCGCGGCAGGAATATCCACTGCAGCCACTGCTCGAAGCTCATGCTATCGACCGCAAAAGGCACTGTGCTGGCCAGCGCCTCATCGCTTGGCGGCTCGTCAGCCCACCAGCCCTGCACGATCAACTCACGCTCGATGAGCAGCAGGTGGTCGGCGATGTCCAGAATGCGCTGCTCGATCATCAGGAGTTGACCCGCGCTTTTTGCCGGGCCAGCGCGGCGCCGGCGCTGTCACCCTGCTTCTCACGGGCCTGGGCGATGGTGTTCCACAGCTCGGCCTGAAGGTCAGGGCGACCATTGGCATAGGTCAGGGCACGGCGCGCCAATTGCTCGGCCTGCGCCGCATCGCCCTGGGACAGGCGCACCTGCGCCAGACGGAACAGTACCTGCGGCTCACGCGGGGCGATGCGCTGGGCGCGCTCCAGGCTCGAGGCCGCACCGTTGAAGTCGCCACTGCCCTGTTGCGACTGGGCGGTGGTCAACAATGCCAGCACCGGGCCATCGAGCTGCTCGTCAGCCGACAGCCCCCCGGATGCCGCACTGCTGCGCGGAATGCCGGTTGGCGCGCTGGCAGCGGCCGGGGCACTGTTCATCGACGCGATGTCGAACGGTTCGTCGGCGATCGGGTTGGGGTTGGTCGTCATCGGTGCAGATGTGCCGGGGCCAGTGGTAATCGGCGTGGTGCTGATCGGGGCCACGCCATTGCCTGCCGGGAACGTCTGGATGCCCGTGGCACCGGCACCTTGCGGAATCATCACGGTCACGCCGGAGTCCTCAGGCAGGGTCTGCGCCTGCGAGGTGCCATTGCTGATGCCGGCCGCCGAGCGGTTGGCCGTCACGCGTTCACTGTTGGACACCCGTGTGCTCGAGTCTACAACCGGGATGTTGCCACGCTGAACGCTGGAACAGCCCTGCAGCACCACCAGTGCCGTCACGGCAGGAAACCACCACTTTTTCACTTCACACCTCATCAATGCTGCCAGGGCTTAATTCATCCAGCCTTTGACCCAGTCCATGACCGATTCTGCCGGATTCTGCTCGCCGCCACAGATCGCGCCGGCGGGCGGTTCGCTCCCGCGAATATACGGCATCTGCACCGCCCCCGGACAGCTTGCGTCGGAACCCTGCCCACTGTAGGGGTCGATCCAGGCCTGTACCACGTTGTCCGGTTGCGGCATGTCCAGCGGCAGCGGGTCAGCCTTCTTCATGAAGCTGGTCCACACCTGCAGGGCACCGGTGGCGCCAGTGAACGGCGTCTTGCCGTTATCGTCACGGCCCATCCACACCACCGCCAGCAGGTCCTGGCTGAAGCCTGAGAACCAACTGTCACGCGAGTCGTTACTGGTACCGGTCTTGCCCGCCAGGGTCAGCGACCTGGGCAGCACGTTGTACACGGAGCGGCCGGTACCTTCGCGCATCACCCGCTGCATCGCGTTCTGTACCAGGTAGATGGAGCCCGGATCGAAGGTCTGCTGGATCTGGAACGGGTAACGCTTGAGCGGCTCACCTTCGGCGGTGAGCACACTGCGGATGCCGCGCATCGGCGTATTGAAACCGCCATTGGCGATGGTCTGGTACATCGTCGCCACCTGCATCGGCGACATGCCACCGGCCCCCAGCAGCATTGCCGGGAACGCTGGCCAGTCGACATTGACCCCGAGCCGGCCGATGGTCTTGATGACGTTGGGCACACCCACTTCCAGGCCGATCTTGGCGGTCGACAGGTTGTAGGAGTTGGCCAGCCCCTGGTACAGGTAAATGGTGCCATGCGGGCGGCGGTCATAGTTTTGCGGGCGCCACACCTGGCCATTGGCGCCCTTGACCGAAAACGCCTCGTCCTGCACCCAGCTGGTCAGGGTGTACTTGCTCGGCTGCTCCAGCGCGGTCAGGTATACCGCCGGCTTGACCAGCGAGCCAATCGGCCGCACGGCATCGATGGCACGGTTGAAGCCGGCGAATCCGGCCTGACGACTGCCGATAAGGGCCTGCACCTCACCGGTTTCCGGGTTGGTCACGACCATCGCCGATTCGACCTCGTCAGCGCCTTTGCGCCCCGACAGACGCTTGAAGGTCTCATTCATCGAGGTTTCGGCCTTCATCTGCAGGATCGGGTCGAAACTGGTGAAGATGCGCAGGCCCTCTTCAGTCAAGTCTTCGTCGCGATAGTCCTGGCGCAGCTGGCGCTTGACCAGGTCGAGGAAGGCCGGGAACGAACTGTCGGCCAGGCTGCCTCGCTTGGTCACGCCCAGCGGCATCTTCTTCGCCGCATCGACCGCTTCCTGGCTCGCAACGCCCTGCTCGGCCACAAGGTCCAGGACCAGGTTACGCCGCGCCAGAGCCCGCTCGGGGTGGCGACGCGGGTTGTAGTAGGACGGCCCTTTGACCATACCCACCAACAGGGCGATCTGGTGCAATTTGAGCTCCGACAGCGGTTGGCTGAAGAAGAACTGGCTGGCCAGGCCGAAGCCATGCACGGCGCGCTGGCCATCTTGGCCGACGAACACCTCGTTGAGGTAGGCCTCGAGAATTTCGCGCTTGTCGTAGTGCATCTCCAGCAGTACGGCCATCATCGCTTCGGTCAGCTTGCGGCTGAGGGTGCGCTCGCTGGTCAGGTAGAAGTTCTTCACCAACTGCTGGGTCAGGGTACTGCCACCCTGGCGCATGGAACCGGAGGAGGTGTTGATCCACATTGCGCGTGCGATGGACTTTGGCGACACGCCGAAGTGGCTGTAGAAGTCTCGGTCTTCGGTTGCCACCAGGGTTTCGAGCAAGTACGGCGGCACCTGATCGATCTTGATCAGGATGCGGTCCTCGAGGTTCTTCGGGTAGATGCCCCCGATCATCAACGGCTCGAGGCGCACCACATCCAGCTTGCCATTGTTGGCGCCGGACAGCCCGGCAACGTAGTCGCCGGAGAAGCGCACACGCACGAACTGCGCGGGCTCCATACCCTCGTAGAACTGGAAGCCGCGGGTGTTGAGGTCGACGGTGTTACCGTTGACAGCCGCAGCGCCCGGGCCATTGGCCGCGCTTTCACGCCGGTAGCCGAGGGCATCGAGTTCGGTGAGGAAGTCGTTCTTGCTCAGCTTCTGGCCGACGAACAGCTCCAGCGGCCGGGCGTACACCTTGGCAGGGATGGTCCAGCGCTTGCCGGAGAACTTCTCCTGGACGACAGCATCGAGGTAAACCGCGAAGCCGGCAACGATCACCAGGCCGACCAGGCTGAGCTTCAACGCCCAGCCCAGCCAGGCGCGCGAGCGGCCGGTCGGGCGTTTCTTAGGAGTACGGGAATTTCGGGTTCGAGTCATGGCGGCGGATTATACGCACTTTGTAAAGGCTGGGCAGGCGCCCTCTGGCGGTATGCAGGGACGGCACCATTGACCATAATGGCGCCTTCGAATTCCCTGCCCCCGGAAGGATTTCCCGTGAGCCAAGCCTTGATCAAAGCGTTGCAGAACCCTGCCCTCTACCCTCACCCCGTGGACGGGTTCCAACTCATCGAGACGCATATCTCCTGGGTCCTGCTCACTGGCGAATACGCCTACAAGATCAAGAAGCCGATGAATTTCGGCTTCCTCGACTTCACCGGGCTTGATCAGCGCCAGCATTTCTGTAACGAAGAGTTGCGCCTGAACCAGCGCCTGACCGACGGCCTGTACCTGGAAGTGCTGCCGATCACTGGCAGCGCCGAAGCCCCGCAGCTCGGCGGTGAAGGTGCGGCGATCGAGTACGCGCTGAAAATGCGCCAGTTCCCGCAGGGGCAGATGCTCAACACCCTGCAGGCCAACGGTGAACTCAATGCCGGGCACATCGACCAAATGGCCCGGCAGATCGCCGAATTCCACCTGCAAACTCCGAAAGTGCCCGCCGAGCAGCCCTATGGCTCACCTGAAAGCGTCATGGCCCCGGTCGAGCAGAACTTCGAGCAGATCCGCCCATTCCTCAGTGACAAGGCCGACCTGCAGCAGCTGGACAACCTGCAGGCCTGGGCGCGCAGCAGTTTCGAACGCCTTGAAGGCCTGTTCGCGGCGCGCAAGGCCAATGGGTTCACCCGCGAATGCCATGGCGACATTCATTTGGGTAACGCCACCGTGATCGATGGCAAGGTGGTGATCTTCGACTGCATCGAGTTCAACGAACCCTTCCGCATGACCGACGTCTGGGCCGACACCGGTTTCCTCGCCATGGACCTGGAAGACCGCGGCCTCAAATGCCTGGCGCGGCGCTTCGTCAGCCAGTACCTGGAGCTGACCGGCGACTATGAAGGCCTGGAAGTGTTGAACTTCTACAAGGCCTACCGCGCCCTGGTCCGCGCCAAGATCGCCCTGTTCAGCATGCCGGCCAATGCCGATGGCGTGCAGCGCGCCACCAGCCTGCGCACCTACCGCAACTACGCCAACCTGGCTGAAAGCTACAGCGCCATCCCTTCGCGCCTGCTGGCCATCACCCATGGCGTCTCGGCCGTGGGCAAGAGCCACGTCGCCATGCGCCTGGTCGAAGCCTTGGGCGCCGTGCGCGTGCGTTCCGATGTGGAGCGCAAGCGCCTGTTCGGTGAACAGCAGAAAGCCGAAGCAGGCCAACTGCAAGCCGGCATCTACGACAACGATGCCAGCACCGCCACCTACCAGCGCCTGCACCAGCTTGCCGCGACCATCCTGCGCGCAGGCTTCCCGGTAGTGCTCGATGCCACTTACCTCAAGCACGAACACCGCAAGGCCGCAGCCGAGGTCGCGAGCGATACCGGCGTGCCACTGCTGATCCTCGATTGCCAGGCACCGGAGGCGGTCATCGCCAGTTGGCTGGCGCAGCGCCTGGCCCAGAATAGCGACCCGTCGGACGCCACCCTGGAAGTGGTCAAGGCACAGCAGGCCAGCCGTGAGCCATTGGATGACGTTGAACTGCAGCAGAGCACACGTGTTGATACTCAGGATGCCAGCAGCATGGACCAGGTGATCGACCAGGTCCGTCAGCGTTTGCCCGGTCTTTGATTCAACGCAATTCGGGCCGGCAATTGGCCGGCCCGCATTCCTGCACCCAGCGCAAACAGGGCATCTCGTCGCCCCCGATGGCAAAAGGCCGCGCATTTTCCAACCCCCGCTACACTCCTCTCTGACCTGCTCGCGATTTATCCCCTAATACCCGTTCAGCCATCGCAAGGAGGCTCGATGAACGATGAATTGCAGCATCTGAAGAATCTTGGAAAGACCTCCGCGCAGTGGTTGCATGCGGCCGGTATCCACAGTGCATCGGATTTGCGTCGACTCGGCGCGGTAGGTGCGTACCAGGCCGTGAAAACCCGAGGATTCCGGGCGTCGAAGGTGTTGCTGTACGCCATTGAAGGCGCGCTGCTGGACATGCACTGGAACGATTTGCCGGCCGAACGCAAGCAAGCGCTCAATCAACAACTGGATGCGAAATGCCCTGCGCAAAAAAATGCAAAATAAACATCAGATGGGGATTGACTCGATAATGAGAATCGTTATGATTATCACAACTGGTCGCGAGACTGGTTGGATAAGCTGAAAGCCCCTGGTTCGGACTCTCAGATTATCTCCTCATCAGGCTAATCACGGTTATTGACCCGGCATTTTTGCCGGGTCTTTTTTTTGCTTGTCACTGCATTGCCAGCGCCCGCGCTTCCCCGTCTACCTACGCAACCGTGCGCAATAGTCCTGCTCCGGCATCGCAGCCGTATACCACACAAAGTCTGCCATCCCCGCCTCGACCTGCTGACCGACCTCGGCCAGCAGCAGCACTTTGCTCTGCCCCTCGGCCCCCAGGTCGGCAAGGTGCAGCGGCACGCCCAGGTCCTTGCGTGCGTGGAATGCACCGGCGAACAACAAGGCCGGCTGCGGCGCTGCCAGCAGCCGCTCGGCAATGCGCCGGTCACGTTGTTGCTGAACGGCCAGCATGGCCGGCAACTGGCTCTCGGGGAGCAAATTACAGTGCCCGGCCCTCACCTGCTCGAGCAATGCCGCCTTTACTGACGGGGCATTGGACTGCGCCCCCGGCACCGCCGCCGCCTGCCGGTAGGCTTGGCGCATTTCGCCAGGCGACAGGTTGGCGGCCAGAAGGGGAATATGGTTACCCAGTGCTTCACGTACGATCGGCCCGTACAGCTGCCAGTCCCAGCCCTCCTGCCACGCCAGGGCCTTGGGCAGGTCCTGCGGCAACCGCGCCTGGTCTTCAACCGCATCGACCCGTGACTGCTGCTGCGGTTGCAGCATTTCCAGAAGCAGGCTGCCCTGGGCACGCCGGGCCTGCATGGCGCGGATCAACCAAAGTTGCAAGGCGTGATGGTCGGCATTGTCATGCTTTTCGCCTACCAGCACTCGCGGTACGCCAGCCAGTTGCTCGACCAGCTGTTCCGGGCTGATGACCTTGCCACTGGCCAGGTCGTGGATTTGCCCCAGGTCTGCGCTGTCACGCCCCTCGCTACTCTGCCAGGCGGGTAACGGCGGCAAGCTGGCCTGGCAGCCACCCAACGCCAGCAACAAGCCCAGCAACGCGCCAGACAGTAAGGAATGATGCATCGGCAACGCCTCCTAGCGGGTGATGATCAGCGGATGCCCCCGTTCCGGATGGGCCTGCACCAATACGTCAATGCCGAACACGGCCTTGAGCGCCCTGGGCGTCAATACCTCCTGCGGAGACGCCAGAGCATGGGCACGGCCGCCTTCGAGCAACAGGATACGATCACAGTAGCGCGCCGCCAGGTTCAGGTCATGCAGGATCACCAATACCGCTGCGCCGCGATCGGCAAAACTGCGCACGGCTTGCAAGGTGGTGTGCTGGTGCAAGGGATCGAGCATCGAGGTCGGCTCGTCAAGCAGCAGCGTAGTCCCCTGCTCACCCGGCCAAAGCTGAGCCAGTACGCGGGCCAGATGCACCCGTTGCCGCTCTCCGCCCGACAAAGCCAGGTAACTGCGACCCAGCAGGTGCCAGGCATCCGCCGCGTGCAGGGCCGCCTCAACGATCTCAGCGTCACGCACCTGGCCGCTGCCATGCGGCATTCGCCCCATGCCCACCACTTCCTCGACCCTGAACGCAAAGCCCAGGCTGGACACCTGCGGCAACACCGCCAGGCGCCTGGCCCGCGCCTGCCCAGGCCAATCGGCCAACGGCCGGCCCAGCAGCGTCACGCTTCCTTGGCCGGGCGACAGCTCGCCACACAGCACGCCCAGCAGGCTGCTCTTGCCTGCACCATTCGGCCCGAGCACGCCCATGACCTGGCCCGGGTGCAATTGCAGGTGGAGGTCTTGCAGTACTTCATTCCCACCACGACGCAGGTACAGGCCCTCGACTTGCAACATCAGCTGCGCCCTCTGATCAGCAGAACCAGGAAAAACGGCGCACCGATAAATGCCGTGACAATACCGATCGGCAACTCGGCCGGCGCCAGCGCCAAGCGTGCCACCAGGTCGGCGAGCAGCATCAGCACGCCGCCGGCCAACAACGAGGCGGGCAACACCACGCGGTGATCAGGCCCGGCCAGCAAGCGCACCAGGTGCGGTACCACCAGGCCGATGAAGCCGATAAGCCCCGCCGCCGCAACGGCCGCTCCCACACCCAAGGCCGTGCAGAACACCAACTCGCGCTTGAGCCGCTCCACCTCGATCCCCAGGTGCCGCGCCTCGGACTCGCCCAGCAGCAAGGCATTGAGCGCCCGCGCCCGGCGCGGCAACCACAGCGCGACGCCTGCGGCAACGATCAGCAACGGCCACAGCCGGTCGTAGCTGGCACCATTGAGACTGCCCAGGTTCCAGAAGGTCAGCGTGCGCAGGGTGGCATCGTCGGCCAGGTAGGAAAACAGGCCAACCGCCGCGCCCCCCAGCGCAGTCATGGCTACACCGGCCAGCAACATTGTGGCCACATTGGTCTGCCCGTCGCGCCGCCCAAGGCGATAGACCAGCGCGGTGACCCCGAGGCCGCCGGCAAAGGCGCACAGTGACAATAAGTAAGGTGCGAAAGCCTCAGGCATGCCGCCAAACCAACTACCGCCAACGATAGCCACTGCGGCGCCCATCGCGGCACCGGCGGAGACACCCACAAGCCCAGGGTCGGCCAGCGGATTGCGGAACAACCCCTGCATGGCCACACCGCACAGCGCCAGCACCGCCCCCACTGCCAAACCCAGCAGTGTGCGTGGCAGGCGAATCTGGCCCAGGATCATTTCGGCCTGCTGCAGGCCTTCGCCATCGATGCGCAGCCCCGATAACCGCAGGCCCGCGCGCAAGGTATCGAACAGCGGCAAGCTCACAGGGCCCAACGCGAGGGACAGCCATACCGCCAACAGGCACAGCAGGCTCAGGCAGATAATCAGTGTACGTGGCTGCACGCGCGGCTTCATTGCGTGAAGCTGACCTTTGCCGCCGGGTAGAGCGCAGCCGCCAGGTCTTGCAGGGCCAGCGGCAAGCGCGGGCCCAGGCCGCCAACCAGCAAGGTCGGGTCGAGTGGCACCAGGCGCCTGTCGCGTACCGCGCGGGAGGCGTTCAGGGCCGGGTTTTCCTTGAGCAGTGCCTGCAGGGCCTGGTCGCCGACCAAGGCGCGGTCGGAGAACACCACGACATCCGGGTCCAGCGCCGCCAACGCCTCATTGGAGAAGTTCTTGTATCCCTGATGCTCCGCCAGGTTTCGCCCACCTGCCTGACGCAGCAGCCAGTCACCTGCGGTGCCCTGCCCGGCAATCAGCGGTTTGGCACCGGCATGGCCGACCAGCAACAGCACACCCGGCACCTTGTGGCTGGCCTGAGCCTGCTTGACCTGCTCCTGCAATACCTCGAGCTGCTGATGATAATCGGCAACGAGTTGCGCGGCCTTCTGCTCGGCGCCGAGCAACATACCCAACTGCTCGAGGTTTGCATCCACGGCGGCGAGGTCAGCCTTGCTGGAGAGCAGCTCCACCCGAACGCCGGCTTTGCGGATTTGCGCAAGCACAGGTGGCGGCCCCATCTCTTCTGTGCCCACCAGTACATCCGGGCGCAAGCTGAGAATGCCCTCGGCCGACAACTGGCGCTGGTAACCGATACTTGGCAGGCCCTTGAGTGACTCAGGATGCTGGCTGGTGGTGTCCACACCCACCAGGCGCGGTTCGCCGCCCAGTGCGCTGATCCACTCGCTCAATGCGCCGCCAGCACTGACCCAGCGCTGTGGCAGGTCGGCGGCCAGGGCCTGGGTGCAAGTAACCAGGGCCGCACACAAGGCAAGCAAGACAGTGGGACGACGCATCATCGGATTCCTTCTGAAGGCGAGCCACACGCCTTGTGGCGAACGGCGGAACTGCGCACCATAGACAACCGGGCGCAGCGATAGCGGGCAATTTGATAATTATTCGCATTGACGCGTCAAGCCATCACTTGTTTCACGAGTCGTTCCCGCAAATGCACTTCCTTTGTACTTCCGCAGCGCTGGCCGAGGGCCACAGCCGCGCCTTCAGCGTAGACGGCACCGAACTGTTCGGCGTGCGTCGCCAGGGCCGTGTGCACCTGTATCGCAACCGCTGCCCGCACCGGGGTATCCCCTTGAACTGGCAGGCGGACGCATTTCTCGATGACAGTGCCAGCCTGATCCACTGCGCCCATCACGGGGCGCTGTTCCTGATTGAGAATGGCGAATGCGTGGCAGGCCCCTGCGAAGGTGACGCGCTGCAGGCCCTGGACTGCCTGGAAGATAGCCAGGGCATCTGGCTCAGGGGTTGAGCAGCACCGGTAGCGGACGGTCGATGACGATGTGCCCGGCATCCAGGCGCGCACCATAGGCCAGCACCTCTACTCCATCCGCCACCGCGGTGCGCAGTGCCCGGGCATAAGCCGCATCGATCTCGTCGGCCGGGCGCACCGCTTCGATGCCTGTCAGGTTCACACAGTACAACTGCACCGCACGTATACCTTGCCGGGCCAGCGTCGCCAGTTCGCGCAGGTGCTTGGCACCGCGCTGGGTGACAGCATCCGGGAAAGCGGCCACTGCCGTGTCCGGGTACCCCAGTGTCACGCTCTTGACCTCGACGTAGGCCGGCCCGTGGTCGAACTCCAGGCGAAAGTCCACGCGGCTGCCTTCTTCACCGTAGGCCACCTCACGTTTGAGTGCAGTGAAGCCCGCCAGCTCTCGGATCACGCCGGCGCGAAGCGCTTCTTCGACCAGCGCGTTGGCCCGCCCCGTGTTGACGCAGGCCAGCCGCCCCTGGGGCGTTTCACTGATTTCCCAGGTGCCCGGCAGCTTGCGCTTGGGGTCGTTGGAGCGACTGAACCAGACCTGCCCGCCCTCACGCATGCAATTGAGCATGGAGCCGGTGTTGGGGCAATGGATGGTCAGTTGCTCCCCATTGGCCAGTTCGATGTCCGCCAGGAACCGCTTGTAGCGGCGCAACAGCCGCCCCTGCTCGAGTGGAGGAAAGAACACCATCAGCCTTGCCAGCTCCGTAAGCCCCGGGCGATGCGCTGGACCGCTTCCTCCAGCCGCGGCAGGCTCTGGGTGTAGGCAAAGCGCACATGATGGCCGGCCAGGTGGCGACCAAAATCCAGGCCCGGCGTGAACGCCAGGTGCTCGGTTTTCAGAAAGTGCCGACAAAAGGCAAAGGCATCGCCACCAAAGGCACTGATGTCGGCATATAGATAGAACGCGCCCTGCGGCTCCACGGCAATGCGAAAGCCCAGTTCGCGCAGGGCGGGCAACAGGTAGTCGCGACGACGGGCAAACTCGGCGCGGCGCGCTTCGAATATTGCCAGGGTTTCAGGCTGGAAGCAGGCCAGTGCGGCGTGCTGGGCCATGCTGGGCGCGCTGATGTACAGATTTTGCGCCAGCTTTTCCAGATCGGCCACGGCGTCAGGCGGGGCAACCAGCCAGCCAAGCCGCCACCCGGTCATGCCGAAATACTTGGAAAAACTATTCAGGACGAATGCCGAATCATCCACCTCCAGGACGCTTGCAGCGTCCATGCCGTATGTCAGCCCGTGGTAGATCTCGTCCACCACCAGGTGGCCATTTCGTTCGCGGGTGGCCTTGGCCAGGCTGGCCAGCTCATCACGCTCCAGCACCGTACCGGTGGGGTTGGCTGGCGAGGCGACCAGGGCACCGACAGTGTCCTGGTTCCAGTGACGGGCCACCAGGTCGGCGGTCAGCTGGTAGTTCACCTCAGGCCCGACAGGTACCAGTTGCGCACCACCCTCGACCAGTCGCAGGAAGTGGCGGTTGCATGGATAGCCGGGGTCTGCCAACAGCCAGTGCTTGCCCGGGTCGACCAGCAGGCTGCTGGCCAACAGCAGCGCGCCAGAGCCCCCCGGGGTGATCAGGATGCGTTCAGGGTCTACCGCAACGCCATAACGCTGGTCGTAAAAACCCGCAATCGCCTCGCGCAGTGCCGGCAGGCCACGCGCGGCGGTATAGCGGGTATGCCCGGCAGCCAGCGCTGCCTGGCCTGCCTCGACGATAGGCGCGGCAGTGGTGAAGTCCGGCTCGCCGATCTCCAGGTGGATCACATCATGACCGGCCGCTTGCAGCTCGTTGGCCCGCGCCAGCAACGCCATGACGTGGAAGGGTTCGATGGCGCGGCTGCGCGCACTGTAGGGGTGAGCCATGACCTTCTCTCAATTGGGTCTAAACTGGTGATTCTACCTCTGCGCGGCACCGAACGTGCGCTTCACGGCGCTGTCAACAGCTAGGACCGGGCGGGCTAGCGCACCCCCGATCTATCTGGTAAGTTCGGCGGCTCGCAGTCGCAGGGCCGGCGGGTGCCGGAGATGGAGCATCCTGCGCATTGGATCAGATGAGTGAGAGGCGGTCTATTCATGTCCACCGTAGAAAAGCAAAAAGTCCAGACCATGTACGGTGTCGAGCCCTACGTCGAAAGCAAGGGTGAGGCGTACATGGGCGAGCCCATGAAAAAGCACTTCACCAAGCTGCTCAATGCCTGGAAAGGCGAGCTGATGGTCAGTGTGGATCGCACCGTTGATCACATGAAAGACGAAGCGGCCAACTTCCCGGACCCGGCCGACCGCGCCAGCCAGGAAGAGGAATTCGCCCTTGAGCTGCGCAACCGCGATCGCGAGCGCAAGCTGATCAAGAAGATCGACAAGACCCTGCAGAAAATTCAGGACGACGAGTACGGCTGGTGCGACTCCTGCGGTATCGAGATCGGCCTGCGCCGTCTGGAAGCCCGTCCGACTGCCGACCTGTGCTTCGACTGCAAGGAAATCGCGGAGAAAAAGGAAAAAACAGTCGGCAAAGGCTGATCCTTCTCCTACCCGAACGGGGCGCATCATGCGCCCCGTTTCATTTCATACGCACGACCACCCATGAACGACTCCCGCTACATCGGACGCTTCGCCCCCACCCCCAGCGGTTTTCTGCACTTCGGCTCGCTGGTCGCAGCCCTCGCCTCCTGGCTTGACGCCCGTGCGGTCAATGGCCGCTGGCTGCTTCGCGTGGAAGACACCGACCCGCCCCGGGAAATGCCGGGCGCCCGTGATGCAATCCTGCAGACGCTGGAGCGCTATGGGCTGGAGTGGGACGGCGAGGTTGTCTTCCAGAGCCAGCGCCACCCGGCTTATGCAGAAGTGGTCGAGCGCTTGTTCAATATGGGCCTGGCCTATGCCTGCACCTGTTCGCGCAAGCAGCTCGAAGGCTACAACGGCATCTATCCAGGGTTTTGCCGCAACGCCGGGCATGCCCGTGAAGGCGCGGCCATCCGCCTGCGGGTGCCAGAACTGCTCTACCGCTTTACCGATCGGGTGCAAGGGGCGTTCCAGCAACACCTTGGGCGCGAGGTGGGCGATTTCGTGATTCAGCGCCGCGACGGGCTGTATGCGTACCAGTTGGCCGTTGTGCTGGATGATGCCTGGCAAGGTGTTACCGACATCGTGCGCGGGGCCGACCTGCTCGACAACACGCCGCGCCAGTTGTACCTGCAGGAATTGCTGGGCTTTTCCCAGCCGCGCTACCTGCACATTCCGCTGATCGTGCAACCTGATGGGCACAAGCTGGGCAAGTCGTACCGTTCGCCGCCCCTTGAGGCTGGCCAGGCGACGCCGTTGCTGTTGCGGGCGTTGCGGGCATTGGGCCAGGAAGCCGACCCCCAGTTGTTGACGGCGACGCCGGCTGAAGTGTTGGCCGTGGCGCGCCAGCGCTGGCAGCCAGCGGCCATTGCACAGCGAACGACGGTGCCCGAGGCTGAGTTGAACTGAAGCATCACCGGCCCTATCGCCGGCAAGCCGACCCCCACAGGTACAGTGCAGTACCTATAGGTGTGGGTACTTGTGGGGGGCGGGCTTACCGACGATAGGGCCATTACAGGCAACTAACGTCTCAAAAACAAAAGCCCAATAATTTCAAACCCTTGGCGAACACCACCGATTCCCGCTAGCATCGCCCCAGCCATTTGCGCCAATAATAAGTCCAAGCCCGCAGCGCCCAACCATCGAGGCCAGCATGTACATCTATCGTTTGGTCCTGCTTCTGGTCGTGGGGATCTACCTGTTCTCCCCGGCCATCATGGACTGGTGGATCGAACCGACCGGTGCCTGGTACCGCCCTTACCTGCTCTGGCTGATCCTGATCGTCGTCACCTTCATCCTGCAGAGCCAACGAGATGCCGATGAGCTTTAGCCTGACCCAGATGATCCTGATCAGCGCCGCGTACCTGATGGTGCTGTTCGGCGTGGCCTGGATCAGCGAGCGTGGGTTGATACCCCGTTCGATCATTCGCCACCCGCTGACCTACACCCTGTCGCTGGGTGTCTACGCCAGCGCCTGGGCGTTCTACGGCTCGGTGGGCCTGGCCTATCAGTATGGCTACGGCTTCCTCGCCTGTTACCTTGGGGTGTCCGGCGCCTTCCTGCTGGCACCGGTGCTGCTCTACCCGATCCTCAAGATCACCCGCACCTACCAATTGTCGTCACTGGCCGACCTGCTGGCCTTTCGCTTTCGCAGCACCTGGGCCGGTGCGCTGACGACCATTTTCATGCTGATCGGGGTACTGCCCCTGCTGGCGCTGCAAATCCAGGCAGTGGCCGACTCGATCAGCATTCTCACCGGTGAACCAGTCAAGGCCCGGGTGGCCTTTGCCTTCTGTGCGCTGATCATCCTGTTCACCATCTTCTTCGGCTCACGCCACATCGCCACGCGCGAAAAGCATGAAGGGCTGGTGTTCGCCATCGCCTTCGAGTCGGTGATCAAGCTGCTGGCCCTGGGCGGCATTGGCCTGTATGCCCTGTACGGCGTGTTTGGTGGCCCGCACGGGCTGGAAGTGTGGCTGCTGCAGAACCAGACCGCCCTGGCAGCGCTGCATACCCCCCTGCAGGAGGGCCCATGGCGCACCCTGCTGCTGGTGTTCTTCGCCTCGGCCATCGTCATGCCGCACATGTACCACATGGCCTTCACCGAAAACCTCAACCCGCGCTCGCTGGTCAGCGCCAGCTGGGGCCTGCCGCTGTTCCTGCTGTTGATGAGCCTGGCCGTGCCGCTGGTGCTGTGGGCAGGCCTGCGCCTGGGTGCCAGCACCAACCCCGAGTACTTCACACTGGGCCTTGGTATCGCCGCCAACAACAAGGCGCTGGCACTGCTGGCCTATGTCGGTGGCTTGTCTGCCGCCAGCGGCCTGATCATCGTCACCACCCTGGCGCTGTCTGGCATGGCGCTCAACCACCTGGTGCTGCCGTTGTACCAGCCACCGGCCGAAGGCAACATCTACCGCTGGCTGAAATGGACCCGCCGCGCGCTGATAGTCGCCATCATCACCGCTGGCTTCATGTTCTACCTGAACCAGAACACCCACCAGAGCCTCGCCAACCTGGGCATCGTCGCCTTCGTCGCCACCTTGCAGTTCCTGCCTGGGGTGCTGTCGGTGCTGTACTGGCCGACCGCCAACCGCCGCGGCTTCATCGCCGGCCTGCTGGCCGGCACCCTGGTATGGATGGTGACCATGCTGCTGCCCCTGCTGGGCAATCTGCAGGGCTTCTACATCCCGCTGCTGGACATGATCTATGTGCTCGACGACACCAGCTGGCACATGGCGGCAATTGCCTCGCTGGCCGCCAACGTATTGTTGTTCACGCTGATTTCACTGTTCACCAACGCCAGCAGCGAGGAAGTCAGCGCCGCTGAAGCATGCGCGGTGGACAACGTGCGCCGCCCCCAGCGCCGCGAGCTGCATGCTGCTTCACCGCAGGAATTCGCCACCCAACTGGCCAAGCCACTGGGTGCCAAGGCTGCACAGAAGGAAGTCGAACAAGCCCTGCGTGACCTCTACCTGCCGTTCGACGAGCGCCGCCCCTATGCCCTGCGCCGCCTGCGTGACCGCATCGAGGCCAACCTTTCGGGCCTGATGGGGCCGAGCGTGGCCCAGGACATGGTCGAAACCTTCCTGCCTTACAAGTCTGGCAACGAGAACTACGTCACCGAAGACATTCACTTCATCGAAAGCCGCCTGGAAGACTACCACTCGCGCCTGACGGGCCTGGCTGCTGAACTCGATGCCTTGCGCCGCTACCACCGCCAGACCCTGCAGGAGCTGCCCATGGGCGTCTGCTCGCTGGCCAAGGACCAGGAAATCCTGATGTGGAACAAGGCCATGGAGGAGCTGACCGGCATCGCCGCCAAGCACGTGGTAGGGTCGCGCCTGGTAACCATCGATGAACCCTGGCGCGGCCTGCTGCAAGGTTTCATCAACGTGCCTGATGAGCACTTGCACAAGCAGCGCCTGGTACTGGACGGGCAGCCGCGCTGGCTGAACCTGCACAAGGCAGCCATCGATGAGCCCCTGGCACCCGGCAACAGCGGCCTGGTGCTGCTGGTCGAAGACCTCACCGAGACCCAGGCCCTGGAAGACAAGCTGGTGCACTCCGAGCGTCTTGCCAGTATCGGCCGCCTGGCTGCGGGCGTGGCCCACGAGATCGGCAACCCGATCACCGGCATCGCCTGCCTGGCGCAAAACCTGCGCGAGGAGCGCGAAGGGGACGGCGAGATCATCGAATTGTCGAGCCAGATACTCGAACAGACCAAACGGGTGTCGCGCATCGTGCAGTCGCTGATGAGCTTTGCCCATGCCGGCGGTAGCCACCAGAACAGCGAAGAGCCGGTGTGCCTGGCTGAAGTGGCCCAGGATGCCATCGGTCTGCTGGCGTTGAACCGGCGCAATTTCGAAGTACAGTTCTTCAACCTCTGCGACCCCGACCACTGGGCCGAGGGGGACCCCCAGCGCCTGGCCCAAGTCCTGATCAACCTGCTCTCCAACGCGCGCGATGCTTCGCCGCCCGGCAGCGCCGTGCGGGTACGCACCGAAGTCAGCGAGCACACCGTCGACCTGATCGTCGAGGACGAAGGCAGTGGGATTCCGAAGAACATCATGGACCGCCTGTTCGAACCTTTCTTCACCACCAAGGACCCGGGCGAAGGAACCGGACTGGGGCTCGCTCTGGTCTATTCCATCGTGGAAGAGCATTATGGGCAAATCACCATCGACAGCCCGGCCGACATCGAACGGCAACGTGGCACACGGATCCGCGTGACCCTGCCCCGGCATGTCGTAGCGACGTCCCCTGAAATTCGAGACCGTCGAGAGAATTGAATCAATGCCGCATATTCTGATCGTCGAAGACGAAACCATCATCCGCTCGGCCTTGCGTCGTCTGCTTGAGCGGAACCAGTACCAGGTCAGCGAAGCCGGCTCGGTGCAGGAAGCCCAGGAACGCTTCAGCATTGCCACCTTCGACCTGATCGTCAGCGACCTGCGCCTGCCCGGCGCGCCGGGAACCGAGTTGATCAAGCTCGGCCAAGGCACCCCGGTGCTGATCATGACCAGTTACGCCAGCCTGCGCTCGGCGGTGGACTCGATGAAGATGGGCGCGGTGGACTACATCGCCAAGCCTTTCGACCACGACGAAATGCTCCAGGCCGTGGCGCGCATCCTGCGCGACCGGCAGAGTGCGCCGGCACCCACCCCAGCCGCCGAGCCACGCAGCAACGGCAAGGCAGCGCCTGCCGACAAAGGCGCCCCGGCATCTGCCAACGGCGAGATCGGCATCATTGGCTCCTGCCCCCCCATGCAGGATATGTACAGCAAGATCCGCAAGGTGGCGCCCACCGATTCCAATGTGCTCATCCAGGGCGAGTCCGGTACCGGCAAGGAACTGGTAGCCCGTGCCCTGCACAACCTGTCACGGCGCGCCAAAGCGCCGATGATCTCGGTGAACTGCGCGGCCATTCCCGAAACCTTGATCGAGTCGGAACTGTTCGGCCACGAAAAAGGCGCGTTCACCGGTGCCAGCGCCGGGCGTGCCGGCCTGGTGGAAGCGGCAGACGGCGGCACCCTGTTCCTCGATGAGATCGGTGAACTGCCACTGGAAGCCCAGGCCCGTCTGCTGCGCGTACTGCAGGAGGGCGAAATCCGCCGGGTGGGTTCGGTACAGTCGCAAAAAGTCGATGTGCGCCTGATTGCCGCGACCCACCGCGACCTGAAAAACCTGGCCAAGGCTGGGCAATTCCGTGAAGACCTTTACTATCGCCTGCATGTGATCGCCCTGAAATTGCCAGCCCTGCGCGAGCGCGGCAGTGACGTCAACGAGATCGCCAGCGCCTTCCTCGCCAGGCAGAGCGCGCGCATCGGTCGTGACGACCTGCACTTCTCGCCTGAAGCCGAGCAAGCCATTCGTCATTACAGCTGGCCGGGCAACGTGCGCGAACTGGAGAACGCCGTAGAGCGTGCGGTGATTCTGAGCGAGAGCGCGGAAATATCGGCAGAACTGCTGGGTATCGATATCGAGCTGAGCGATATGGACGATGACGACCTTCTCGACAAGGCGATGGCCGCTGGCGCTGCCAGCAACGCCAGCCATGAGCCGACCGAGGATCTGTCGCTGGAAGACTACTTCCAGCATTTCGTGCTTGAGCACCAGGACCACATGACCGAAACCGAGCTTGCCCGCAAGCTCGGGGTCAGCCGCAAGTGCCTGTGGGAGCGCCGTCAGCGCCTGGGCATACCGCGCCGCAAGAGCAACGCTACCAGCGAATGATCGACTCCGATGGTGCACGCCGCAACAAAGGTGGCGCCAGTCAGATCGAGCGCCGCCCGCGCGGCGCTTGATCGCTTGGACGCTGAACAGCGTCGCGGCAACCCGTGGTAACACATCAGTACCGCAAAAATCTGTTACCCAATCTTTGCGCCGTAACAGTTCCCGAGGCGTACGGTAACGAAATTCCGACATTTACCACCCGCCAGCCTTCTCAAAAACCCGCCAAACCATTGATTTCATTGGGTTTGCAAAAGTTGGCACGCCACCTGCTATATGTTCAGTACAAGAACAATAACAAGCACTGCAACTCAGAATAAGAACAAGACGAAACGGCTCACGCACAATAAAAACAAGACGGCGGAGGCGCAGCTAACTGATTCTTTTGGAGAGGATGCGTGTTTGGGGCTTGCCCCACGACCAGGCAGAGAACAACAAAAACTGCACTAAAAAGCAGCGCCTGAACTGGTTGGATCGAATGATCAGCGTGACATCAGCGGCCAAAGCAATCCGTTTGCTCTTAACCCCTGGATTGGGGGTCGTCCACAAGCTTTGAGATTTGTGGGCAGGGCACTCAACAAAAACAAGAAGCCCGGCATAAAAACAATAAGAGCACGCAACGACTTCTTGGGGAGCTTAGGCTCCCCTTGTCGTTTCTCCCTTCTGGCAGTCCATCCTGCTACCGCCTACACCATTCCCCGAGTAAATGCTAGAATCCCCGCCCATCATGCGGCCATTCTCCTATTCTTGGCCGAACATTCCTTCACACAGTGCATCCCATGCTGAAGAAGCTGTTCCAGTCTTTCCGCCCTCCCGTACCGGGCCAGCACCACAAGCGCACCACGCCTGAGGTGATCAACAAGAGCCAACACTCGCTGCAGCGCCACCAGTTCAGCCGCCATGCGGTGAATATCGTCGAGCGCCTGCAAGGCGCGGGCTACCAGGCCTACCTGGTCGGTGGTTGCGTGCGCGACCTGATGCTGGGCATCACGCCCAAGGACTTCGACGTCGCCACCAGCGCAACACCTGAGCAGGTACGTGCCGAGTTCCGCAATGCGCGCATCATCGGCCGTCGCTTCAAGCTGGTTCACGTGCATTTCGGCCGTGAAATCATCGAAGTCGCGACCTTCCGTGCCCATCACTCAGAAGACGACCAAGGTGACAGTCACCGCTCGTCGCACAATGCCAGTGGTCGCATTCTGCGTGACAACGTATATGGCAGCCTGGAAGAGGACGCGCAACGCCGCGACTTCACCATCAACGCCCTGTACTACGACCCGGTCAGCGAACGCGTCCTCGATTACGCCAACGGCGTGCACGACGTACGCAACCGCCTGTTGCGCCTGATCGGTGACCCGACGCATCGCTACCAGGAAGACCCGGTACGCATGCTGCGTGCGGTGCGTTTTGCCGCCAAACTCGACTTCGGCATCGAAAAGCACACTTTCCAGCCGATCCGCGGCCTGGCACCGCTGCTGCGCGAAATCCCGCCTGCGCGGCTGTTCGAGGAATGCCTCAAGCTGTTCCTGTCCGGCCAAGGCGCGATCGTCTTCGAGATGCTGGTCGACCTGGCATTGTTCGAGCCGCTGTTCCCGGCCAGCGCGCATGCACTGGAAGAGCGCCCGACCTACACCCATACCCTGATCAGCCAGGCGCTGAGCAACACTGACCTGCGTATCAAGCAAGGCAAACCGGTGACCCCGGCCTTCCTGTTCGCCGCCCTGCTCTGGCCAGCCCTGCCAAGCCGCGTACTGCACCTGCAAAACCAGGGTGTACCGCCGATCCCGGCCATGAATGGCGCAGCCCACGACCTGATTGCCGAACAGTGTGCGCGCATTGCCATTCCGAAGCGTTTCACCTTGCCTATCCGCGAGATCTGGGACATGCAGGAGCGCCTGCCACGACGCAGCGGCAAACGCGCCGACCTGCTGCTCGACAACCCACGCTTCCGTGCCGGCTACGATTTCCTCCTGCTGCGCGAGAGCGCAGGCGAAGAAACCGACGACCTTGGCCAGTGGTGGACCGATTACCAGGATGCCAACGACTCCGAGCGCCGCGAGATGATCCGCGAGCTGGGCAGCCGTGATGAAGGCACCGGGGCCGGCCCACGCAAGCGCAAGCGCAGCAACAGCAAGCGCAAACGTGGTGGCGATGAGGCGTTCGAGTGACCACTCGCGCCTACATCGGCCTTGGCAGCAACCTGGATGCGCCTGCCGAGCAACTGGGCAACGCCCTGCAGGCGCTGGACCGGGTCGCGAGCACCCGTCTGGTGGCGGCCTCAGCCCTGTACACCAGCGACTCCCTGCTGCCTGGCCAGCCGCGTTACACCAACGCCGTCGCCGCCCTGGATACCTCTCTCGCCCCCCTGGACCTGCTGGACGCCCTGCAGGCCATCGAGAATGAACAGGGCCGTGTACGCAAGGAACGCTGGGGCCCACGCACGCTCGACCTGGACATCTTGCTGTTCGGCGACCACGTCATCGATGTGCCACGCCTGCAGGTGCCGCACTACCACATGCATGCCCGCCCCTTCGTGCTGTACCCACTGGCCGAACTGGTGGCAGACGACTTTCACCTGGCCGACGGCCGCCCGCTTGCCCAGTTGCTCCAAGCCTGCCCGTTTGTCGGCCTGGAACGCCTGTAGCCCAGGCGCTTGGGGCCTTTCTCCAAGGGCGGTAACGCCAGTAACACCCTGTTCGTAACAATGCGGTAACAGGGTGATTGACTTCCCCCACCTCGCTCACGACTATAGGCGTCCCGTGTGGCACCAAAGTGCCGCATACCCGTATTTAGGCCCGGACGGACCTGTGCCCCGAACATCACACGCGATGATGTGCCGCTCCGGAAGATGACTACACGCGTTGTTGGCGGTCGTTTTTCACAGCGCCTGAACGAGGATTTTCCTACATGCCTGAAGTAACCCTGACCACCCTGCACGGCCTCAAGGCCAAGGGTGAAAAGATCACCATGCTGACCTGCTACGACGCTACCTTTGCCAAGGCTGCAAGCCAGGCCGGCGTCGAAGTGTTGCTGGTGGGCGACTCCTTGGGGATGGTCCTGCAGGGCCATGACAGCACGCTGCCCGTCACCACGGCGGAAATGGCCTACCACACCGCCTGCGTCAAACGCGGCAACGAGGGTGCGCTGATTCTTGCCGACCTGCCCTTCATGGCCCATGCCACCCCCGAGCAGGCCTTCGCCAACTGCGCCACGCTGATGCAGGCCGGCGCCCACATGATCAAGCTTGAAGGCGCTGCCTGGCTGGGCGAGACCATTCGCCTGCTGGCCGAGCGCGGTGTGCCGGTGTGCGCTCACATGGGCCTGACCCCGCAAACCGTCAACGTTCTGGGCGGTTATAAAGTGCAGGGGCGCCAGGAAGCCCAGGCACGGCAGATGCGCGCCGATGCCATCGCCCTGGAACAGGCCGGCGCCGCCATGCTGTTGCTCGAATGCGTACCTAGCGAATTGGCCGCAGAGATTACCCAGGCCGTGAGCATCCCAGTGATCGGCATCGGAGCCGGCAACGCTACCGACGGCCAGGTGCTGGTCCTGCACGACATGCTGGGCTTGTCCCTTAGCGGTCGGGTACCAAAGTTCGTGAAGAACTTCATGGTCGGCCAACCGGACATCGCGAGCGCACTTACCGCCTACGTCAAGGCTGTCAAAGACGTCAGTTTCCCAGCGAGCGAGCACGGATTCAGCGCATGAACACAGTCAAGACCGTCCGTGAACTGCGCGCAGCCATTGCGCGCGCCCGTGGCGAGGGCAAGCGTATCGGCTTCGTGCCAACCATGGGCAACCTGCACAGCGGCCATGCTGCGCTGGTGACCACAGCGGCCCAACGTGCCGACTTCGTCGTTGCCAGCATCTTCGTCAACCCGCTGCAGTTCGGCGCCAACGAAGACCTCGACAAGTACCCACGCACCCTCGCCGCCGACCAAGAGCGCCTGCTCCAGGCTGGCTGCAATCTGCTGTTCGCTCCCACTGTCGAAGAGATGTACCCCGACGGTATGGCCGTGCAGACCCGCGTCAGCGTGCCGAACCTTTCCGAAGGCCTGTGTGGCACAAGCCGCCCGGGGCATTTCGAGGGCGTAGCCACCGTGGTCAGCAAGCTGTTCAACATGGTTCAGCCCGATCTCGCGGTGTTCGGCGAAAAGGACTACCAGCAACTGGCGGTGATTCGCGCCATGGTGCGTGACCTGAACATGCCGATCCAGATCATCGGCGAGCCGACCGTGCGCGCCGAGGATGGCCTGGCGCTGTCGTCGCGTAATGGTTACCTGACGGCAGAACAGCGTGCTACCGCCCCGGTTGTTTACCGCACGCTGCAGCAGATCGGCGACGCCATCCGCCGTGGCCAGCGCGACTTTGCAGCGCTGGTTGCCGATGGGCAGGCTCAGCTGACAGCGGCCGGCCTGCGCCCGGACTATCTGCAGGTACGCCATGCGCTGACCCTTCGCCCAGCGATGGTCGATGACCGGGACCTGGTGATTCTGGTGGCGGCCTACCTGGGTAACACGCGGCTTATCGACAACCTTTACGTGCACCTGGACGAAAAAACTGCGTGATGCCGGGGGGCTGCCCTGCAGCCCCAAATTCCCCTCCCCGCCCCATTCCCTGCGCGCAACCAATGCCTATAATGATGGCCTGCCTGAACCTGGCCATGACGCCCCTGTCCAAGGCCACACTACGCAACAAGGAATTCTGCGCAATGGCGTATTACCGGACACCCCATGATGTTACGGCCCTGCCAGCCTGGCAGGCCCTCCAGCAGCACCGCGACGCCATGCAGGATTTCAGCATGCGCGAAGCCTTCGCCGCCGACTCCAAGCGCTTCGACGAGTTTTCCCTGAGCTGCTGCGGCCTGTTCCTCGACTACTCGAAAAACCTGATCAACGAACAAAGCCGCGACCTGCTGGTGCAGCTGGCCGAACAAGTCGGCCTGCAGGATGCGATCAAGTCGATGTTCAGCGGCGAAATCATCAACGCCTCCGAAGGCCGCCCGGTGCTGCACACCGCCCTGCGCCGCCCGGTGGGTGACAAGCTCAGCGTCAACGGCGTCAACGTGATGCCCGAGGTGCACAAGGTACTCAACCAGATCACCGAGCTGGTGGGGCGTATCCATGACGGGCTGTGGCGTGGCTACAGTGAGAAGCCGATCACCGATGTGGTCAATATCGGCATCGGCGGTTCTTTCCTGGGCCCTGAACTGGTTTCCGAGGCGCTGCTGCCCTACGCCCAGCGCGGCGTGCGCTGCCACTACCTGGCCAACATCGATGGCAGTGAGTTCCATGAGCTGTCGGCCAACCTGCGCGCCGAAACCACCTTGTTCATCGTCTCGTCCAAGTCGTTCAACACCCTCGAGACCCTGAAAAACGCCATGGCCGCGCGTACCTGGTACCTGGCCCAGGGCGGTTCGGAAGCCGAGCTGTATCGCCACTTCATCGCCGTTTCCAGCAACAAGGCTGCCGCCGTAGCCTTCGGCATCCGCGAAGAGAACATCTTCCCCATGTGGGACTGGGTCGGCGGGCGCTATTCGCTGTGGTCGGCCATCGGCCTGCCGATTGCCCTGGCCATCGGTACCGCCAACTTCAAGGAACTGCTGTCGGGTGCCTACACCATGGACCAGCACTTCCAGACCGCGCCGTTCGAGAAGAACATGCCGGTGCTGCTGGCCCTGCTGGGCGTCTGGTACGGTAATTTCTGGGGTGCCCGCAGCCACGCGATCCTCCCTTACGATCATTATCTGCGCAACATCACCAAACACTTGCAGCAGCTGGACATGGAGTCCAACGGCAAGAGCGTGCTGACCGACGGTACGCCAGTGAAGACCGATACCGGCCCGGTGATCTGGGGCGGCGTCGGCTGCAACGGCCAGCACGCCTACCACCAGTTGCTGCACCAAGGCACCCAGCTGATCCCGGCCGACTTCATTGTCCCGGTGGTGAGCTTCAACCCGGTTGCCGACCACCATCAGTGGCTGTACGCCAACTGCCTGTCGCAAAGCCAGGCGCTGATGCTGGGCAAAACGCGTGAGGAGGCCGAGGCCGAATTGCGCCAAAAGGGCCTGAATGAAGCCGACATCGAACAGCTCGCTCCACACAAGGTGATCCCGGGCAACCGCCCGAGCAACACCCTTGTGGTCGAGCGCATCAGCCCGCGCCGCCTTGGCGCGCTGGTGGCGATGTATGAGCACAAGGTGTTCGTACAGAGCGTGATCTGGGGCATCAACGCCTTCGACCAGTGGGGTGTGGAACTGGGCAAGGAGCTGGGCAAGGGTGTCTACCAGCGTATCGTCGGCAGCCTGGAAGACAGCGCCGAAGATGGTTCCACCCAGGGCCTGATCAACTACTTCCGCGGCCGTCACCGCGGCTGACCGATGCCGGCGTCTTCGTGGCCAGCCCGCGAAGACGCCGGCACAGGTTGAACACCTCTTCCAGCTACACTGTCCAATCGAATAGCCGTTGCAGTCCACCGCCCCGACAAGAGCAAAGGACCACCTGCCATGTTCGATATACGCGACTACCCCCAGGCCCTGGCCGTCAGCCAGTCCGCCAGCCTTTCTACCGACGACTACAGCCGCCTCTACCGCCAGTCGGTCGAAGCCCCCGACACCTTCTGGGCCGAACAGGCCAAACGCCTGGCCTGGATCAAACCGTGGTCCAGGGTACAGCAATGCGACCTCAAGACCGGCGAAGCCCGCTGGTTCGAAGGTGCCCAGCTGAACGTCAGCTACAACTGCATCGATCGCCACCTGGCCCAACGCGGCGAGCAGACCGCCCTGCTGTGGGAAGGCGACGATCCTGCGGACTCCAAGGCCATCACCTACCAAGAGCTGCACCGCCAGGTCTGTCGCCTGGCCAATGCACTCAAGGCACGTGGCGTGAAGAAAGGCGACCGGGTATGCATCTATATGCCGATGATTCCCGAAGCTGCCTACGCCATGCTTGCCTGCACGCGGATCGGCGCGATCCACTCGGTGGTGTTCGGCGGTTTTTCCCCGGATGCGTTGCGCGACCGCATTCTCGATGCTGACTGCCGCACCGTGATCACCGCCGATGAGGGTGTACGCGGCGGCAAACGCATCCCGCTCAAGCAGAATGTCGACAAGGCAATGGCCAGTTGCCCGGACGTCAGCAGCGTATTGGTGGTGCGCCGTACCGGTACCGATGTGGCCTGGAGCGAGGGCCGCGACCTCTGGTATGACCAGGCAACGGAAAACGCGGGTGACGACTGCCCACCTGAACCCATGGAGGCCGAAGACCCGCTGTTCATCCTCTACACCTCCGGCAGCACCGGCAAGCCCAAGGGCGTGCTGCACACCACCGCCGGTTACCTGCTGCAGGCCACCATGACCTTCAAGGTGGTGTTCGACTACCGTGACGGCGAGGTGTTCTGGTGCACCGCCGACGTGGGCTGGGTCACCGGCCACAGTTACATCGTCTATGGCCCGCTGGCCAACGGCGCGGTTTCACTGATGTTCGAGGGTGTTCCCAACTACCCGGACACCTCGCGGTTCTGGCAGGTGGTGGACAAGCACAAGGTCAATATTTTCTATACCGCGCCCACCGCACTGCGCGCTCTGATGCGTGAAGGCTCTGGCCCGTTGCAGGGTACGTCGCGCAAGAGCCTGCGCCTGCTCGGCAGCGTCGGCGAGCCGATCAACCCAGAGGCGTGGGAATGGTACTTCGAGGAAGTCGGCCAAAAACGCTGCCCCATCGTCGACACCTGGTGGCAGACCGAAACCGGCGGCATCATGCTCACCCCGCTGCCCGGCACGCAGAAGCTCAAGCCAGGTTGTGCGACACAACCCATGTTCGGCGTGCAACCGGTGCTGCTGGATGACCAAGGCAAGCTGATCGAAGGGCCCGGCGCCGGCCTGCTGGCGATAAAGGCGAGTTGGCCGGGGCAGATCCGCAGCGTCTACGGCGACCACCAACGCATGGTCGACACCTACTTCAAACCCATCCCCGGCTATTACTTCACCGGCGACGGTGCCCGGCGCGATGCCGATGGCGACTACTGGATCACCGGCCGCATCGATGATGTGATCAACGTTTCCGGCCACCGCATCGGCACCGCTGAAGTGGAAAGCGCACTGGTATTGCATGAAAGCGTCGCCGAGGCCGCAGTGGTCGGTTACCCCCATGATCTCAAGGGCCAGGGTGTGTATGCGTTCGTGACGACCATGAACGGCGTGACAGCGGACGATGCCCTGAAAGCCGAACTGTTGGCACTGGTCAGCAAGGAAATCGGCAGCTTCGCCAAACCCGAGCTGATCCAGTGGGCGCCGGCCTTGCCCAAGACCCGCTCGGGCAAGATCATGCGGCGTATACTGCGCAAGATCGCCTGCAACGAACTCGACACCCTGGGCGACACCTCGACCCTGGCTGACCCGAGCGTGGTGCAGGGGTTGATCGACAAACGCCTCAACCAATAGCCGGCGGCACCTGTTCATGGCCGCCCTGAACGACAGGTCACCATGGAAGCCCTACGCCGCCGTATCGAAACCCAGGTCATGAGCCTCACCGGGCTGGCCCTCGGCCAGCTCGACCTGGAATCCCCCAAAGGTGACCCCGGCCTGTTCGGCCCGCACAGCATGAGCTGGCGGGTGCATGGCGATTTCCCCAGCATGCTGGTTGGCGGTATCAGCGCCCTGATGCTGCAACTGCTGCACCCGCTGGCACTGGCGGGCGTGTGGGACCACTCCAACTTTCGCCACGACCTGCTCGGCCGCTTGCGCCGCACCAGCCAATTCATTTCGGGCACGACATTCGGCTCGACCCGTGACGCCGAGTGGCTGATCGACAAGGTGCGCACCATTCACCTGCAAGTGACCGGGACTGCGCCCGATGGCCGTCCATACGCTGCCAGCGACCCCGATCTGCTGACCTGGGTACATGTGGCCGAAGTCAGCAGCTTCCTCGCGGCCCACCTGCGCTATCGCGACCCGCAGCTGTCACGCACCGAGCAGGATGCCTATTACGACGAAATCGCCCTGATCGCCGAACGCCTCGGCGCCCGCGATGTGCCCCGTTCATGCCAGCAGGTCGACGAGTACCTGCAGCGTATGCGCCCTCAACTGCACTGCGACGCGCGCAGCCTGGAAGTGATCGAGATCCTGCTTCAGGCCCCTGCACCGAGCCGTCTTGCCCAGCCGGTTGGCAGGTTGATGCTGCAAGCGGGTATCGACCTGTTGCCGGCCTGGGCCCAGGCCATGCTCGGCCTGCATCAGGGCCCGCTGCAGCAGCGCATGATCCGTTTGGGGCTAAGCCGCACCGCCCCGGTACTGCGTTGGGCCATGCGTGACGGTTCGGCGCATCGCGCCAAAAGGCGCATGGGGATCGAGTGAGCGCAAATGCCGCGCCCCCAGCGGAACCGATTTAACCTGCCATACTCCAAGCTCTCCTGCCTGGACAGACGAAGCGACACATGTACAAAGGATTGACTCGCGCCCTCGGCGCCCTGTTGGCTCTCGTGGCCCTCTACAGCCTGCTTGGCTTCCTCATCGTTCCTGGCGTTGCCCTGCGCATCGCCAACCAGCAGCTGGCCCAATACGCCACACTGCCGGCGCACCTTCAGCGTATCGAGCTCAACCCGTTCAGCCTCGAGCTGACGCTGTGGGGCCTGCAGATCGGCGAACCGGGCAAAGAACAGGTAGGGTTTGAGCGGCTGTATGCGAACCTTGCGCTCGACAGCCTGTGGAGCGGCGCCCTGCACCTGCAGGCGATCGAACTCGACAAACCCCGCAACGAAGTGCTGTTCGCCAAGGACGGCACGCTCAACCTCACCCAGCTGTTCAAGCTGCCAGCCAGCGAACCCAAAGCTGAAGAGCCTGCATCCGATCCGTTCCCCTTGCGCATCGGCAGCATCAAGCTCAGCGCTGGCTACCTGCATTTTGCCGATGCGCGCCCAAGCGAGCCGATCGAATTCATCTACGACGACATGAACCTGGAGCTGAAAAACCTCAGCACCTTGCCGGACGACAACGCTGACATGACGTTGGTGGCATTGGGCCCTAACGGTGGGCGCATCGACTGGAACGGCACCTTGAGCCTTGCGCCTATAGCTTCAAAGGGCACTCTGAAAATCACCGACGGCAAGATGAAGCTGTTCTGGCCCTACGTTCGCGATGCCGTGCCGCTGGTGCTGGAGGACGGCGTGGTCAACCTCGACACGCACTACACGCTCAACCTGTCCAAGGAAACCGAGCTGCTGCTGGACAACACCTCGGTACGTGTCGCGCCATTCGCCATAAAGGCGCCAGATGGTCGCCCACTGGTACGCCTGGCGAGCCTCGATGTCAGCGAAACCAGCATCGACCTGGCCAAACAGCGGGTTACCGTGGGCAAGATCCGCAGTGAAAAACTGGAAACCTGGGCCGCCCTGGAGCAGGACGGCCAGCTCGACTGGCAGAAACTCTTCGCCAGCCAGCCGGCCAAGCCCACGCCAACGGAAAAGGCAGAGCCGGCCGCCGCCGAACCGGCTGCCAACGACAAGGCAGCCAAGGAACCAGGCAAGCCATGGCAAGTGCTACTCAAGGACGTTCAGCTGCGCAATTATCAGGTGCACCTGGCGGACCGTAGCCAGAAAGAGCCAGTTGCGCTGGACGTTGGGCCTCTGAACGTCGACCTTCAGGGTTTCGACAGCCTCAACCAGTCACCCTTCACCCTCAAGCTCGACACCGGCATTGGCAAGCAGGGCAAGTTGCAGGCCAGTGGCGAGGTCAACCTGGCGCCGGTCAGCGCCAGGCTCGATGTCAGCACACGCGACATCGACCTGCGTATTGCGCAGGCCTACATCAGCCCGTTCATCCGCCTGGAGCTGCGTAGCGGCATGCTTGCCAGCGACCTCAAGGTCGACCTCAAAGGTACCGAACCACTGGCCTTCACCGTGGCCGGCAAGGCGCAGGTCAACCAGCTGCACACCCTGGACACCATCAAGACCCGCGACTTCGTCAAATGGCAACAGGTGAATGTGGACGGCCTGGCCTATGTGCACGGTGATGCCCTGTCGATCGACAAGGTAACCCTGCTGCAACCTTATGCCCGCTTCATCATCAACGAAGACCGCACCACCAATGTCGATGACCTGCTGATCCCGCAGCCTGCCAATGCCCCCGCGCCAAGCCAAGTCAAGCCGGCCAGCACCCAAAGCAGCAAGCCGCTGGGCATCCGCATCGGGCAGATCAGCATCAACGATGGTTCAGCCAACTTTGCCGACCTCACTCTGACACCTAACTTCGCCACGGCGGTGCAGCAGCTCAACGGCCAGATCGGCACCATCGACAACCGCAAGCCGGCGCCGGCCAAGGTCGACATCAAGGGCAAGGTCGACCGTTATGCACCGGTTACCATCAAAGGCGCGCTGAACCCGTTCAACCCGATGGCAAGCCTGGATATCGCCACCAGCTTCAAACGTGTCGAGCTGACCACGCTGACGCCCTACTCTGGCAAGTTCGCCGGCTTCCGTATCCGCAAGGGCCGCCTGAACCTCGACCTGCACTACCTGATCACCAATGGCCAATTGAAGGCCGAGAACAAGCTGGTGGTCGAGCAATTGCAGTTGGGTGAGAAGGTCGATAGCCCGGATGCGGTCGACCTGCCCATTCGCTTGGCGGTCGCGCTGCTCAAAGACACCGAAGGCAAGATTTCGATCGAGCTACCGGTGACCGGCGACCTCAACAACCCGCAATTCAGCGTCATGCCTATCGTCTGGCAGACATTGCGCAACCTGGTGCTGCGTGCGGCTCAGGCGCCTTTCAAATTCATCGGCGGGCTGATTGCTGGCGGCGGCTCGCAAGACCTCGGCAATGTATCGTTCGCCCCAGGTTCCAGCGAGCTCAGTGGCGATGCGCAATCGGCCCTGGACAAACTCGCCTCGGCCCTCAAGGAGCGCCCCGAGCTGCGCCTGGAAATCGAAGGCACCAGTGCCCAGAGCAGCGATGGCCCACTGCTCGCTCAGCAGCGCCTGGAGCGGGAGTATCAGGCCACCTGGTACAAGATCCTGCAACGCCGTGGCGACAAGGTGCCGGCCAACGCCTCCATGCTGGTGGTCGACGACAGCGACAAACCGGCCATGCTCGAAGGCATCTACCGTACCCGTCTGAAACAGCAACCGCCGGCCGACTGGGAACAGCTGAGCCGCGAGGAGCGCACCGCCAGGCTGCGCGAGGCGGTGATCAAGTCATGGGCCGAAAGCGCCGCATTGCTGCGCACCCTGGGCCAGGAGCGGGCCAGCAGTATCAAGGACTACCTGGTCGACAAGGGCAAGCTTGAGGATGACCGCGTCTACTTCATCGATACCACGCTGGGGCAGGCTGAATCAGATGGCCGGGTGATTACGCCGATGCATCTGGATGCTGAGTAAACAATGTCTGCCCTGACGCGCCCTGTAGGAGCGGCCTTGCGTCGCGAAACGGCCGCAAAGCGGCCCCAGGATATCAGCGGCGCCACAGCTATCCTGGGACTGCTGCGCAGCCCTTCGCGACACAAGGCCGCTCCTACGAAAGCCGCTGCCCGGATACCGCCGGGTGGTACAGCGGCTGCACCTTGTTGCCTGCCGGGTCCAGCAAGTGGAAGCTGCGCGCGCCATCCCCATGATTGAAGGGCCGGTCCAGCAAGGTCACCCCACGAGCCTTGAAGTACTGATACCAGGCCTCCAATTCCTCCACGCTGTCGACGATGAAGCCGTAGTGATCCAGCGTCTGCAGGCCATTGGCAGCCCCGGCCCCCCGCCCCAGCGAGAGGTTGTCGTTACCACACGTCAAGTAGACCAGATCCTCGTTGGCCCGGTTCAACACCTCCATGCCCAGCACATCGACATAGAAACGCTCGCACTCTTCAAGGTTGGGCACCAGCAGGGCGATATGGCGCAGGCCATTGAGACGACCGGGGCGTGCAGGTAATTCAGACATTAGCGCGACTCCATTTTTGTATACAATTCATAATAGAATTTAAAACAAAAGGAGCTTCATGTGTATAGCTTGTTCATCAAGACGCGCGTCAAGCCTGGTTGCGCCGAACGCTTTCTCACGGCCATCAAGGTAAACGCTGCCGCCTCCGTGGCCACGGAACCCGGGTGCCTGGTGTTCGATGTGTCACAGGACCGGGTCGATCCGGAGGTAATCTACCTGTACGAAATCTACCGCGACGACGAGGCATATGAAGCGCATACCCGCACTGCGCACTTTCGTGACAGCCGCCCCCTTGTAGAGCCTCTGATCGCCTAGCAGGAGTATTTCGAAAGCAACGTTATCGCGCGTAACCCAGTGAATTGAGCGGTAACGAAAAGCCCCGGCCAAGGCCGGGGCTGTTTTGAAAGGTGGCCAGATCCTTTGGCCGACGGGACATTCCTTATTCGGACTTCAGACCATCAGACATGACGCTCTTGACGCCCTTGATGTTCTTGGCAATGCGGACCGCTTCTTCTTTCTGAGAATCGGTGACCTTCACGTCAGAAGACAGCGACACGACGCCTTGGCTGGTTTCGACTTTGATGTCACTGCCTGGAACGCCTTTTTCAGTCATCAGGTCAGCTTTGACTTTGGTGGTGATCCAAGTGTCGGAGCCTTCCTGTTGCATGTTGTCCACAGTGTCGTTGGCAGCCAGCATGACTGGAGCCTGGACAGGCTCGGCGGCGAACGCACCATTAGCCATGGTCAGGGTCAGGGCGGTAGCAGTAGCGGCAGCAATGGCGAACTTCTTCATGTGAGTCACTCCTGTTTTTCGAAAGGTCTGCGCCGTATGTCCTGGCGGCAGGTATGAAGGTAGTTGCACGGGCTGTGCCAGGTTTTAATATTTAATTTTTTCCTTGTATATCAACTACTTACTAAAATCACAACAAGTCATCAATCGTGCAAATTGCAACCTGCGAGATAAATCTGCGTGCAAGATGCAAGCGTGCAAAAGGTTCCGTGCAGACAATAAAAAAGGGCCCGCTAAGGGCCCTTTTTGTACAACGTTGCAGGTCGCTTAGACGCCCGAGGCCTTGGCCGCGGCAACGTCTTTGATCGACAGCTTGATACGGCCGCGGTTGTCCACGTCCAGTACCAGCACTTCGACTTCCTGACCTTCTTTCAGAATATCGGTCACTTTCTCTACGCGTGCATCGCTGAGCATGGAGATGTGTACCAGGCCGTCCTTGCCAGGCAGGATGTTGACGAAGGCGCCGAAGTCGACGATACGCTCGACCTTGCCCACGTAGATCTTGCCGATCTCGGCTTCAGCGGTGATGCCCAGAACGCGCTGACGCGCGGCTTCTGCAGCTTCTTTGGTTTCGCCGAAGATCTTGATCGAGCCATCGTCTTCGATATCGATCGAAGCTTTGGTCTCTTCGCAGATGGCGCGGATGGTGGCGCCGCCTTTACCGATGACGTCACGGATCTTGTCGGTGTCGATCTTCATCGCGATCATGGTCGGGGCGTTGGCCGACAGCTCGGTACGCGACTGGCCAATGATCTGGTTCATCTGGCCGAGGATGTTCAGGCGCGCTTCCAGGGCCTGGCCCAGGGCGATTTCCATGATCTCTTCGGTGATGCCGTTGATCTTGATGTCCATCTGCAGTGCGGTAACGCCTTTGGCAGTACCGGCAACCTTGAAGTCCATGTCACCCAGGTGGTCTTCGTCACCCAGGATGTCGGTCAGGACTGCGAACTTCTCGCCTTCCTTGACCAGGCCCATGGCGATACCGGCCACCGGTGCCTTCATCGGTACACCGGCATCCATCAGTGCCAGGGAAGCACCGCAGACCGACGCCATGGAGCTGGAACCGTTGGACTCGGTGATTTCCGACACAACACGGATGGTGTACGGGAACACGTCAGCGGCAGGCAGCATGGCCTGTACCGAACGGCGGGCCAGGCGGCCGTGACCGATTTCACGACGGCCAGCACCGCCCATGCGACCACACTCGCCCACCGAGAACGGCGGGAAGTTGTAGTGCAGCATGAAGGGGTCTTTCTTCTCGCCTTCGAGGGTGTCCAGCAGCTGGGCGTCACGGGCAGTACCCAGGGTCGCGACGACCAGGGCCTGGGTTTCACCACGGGTGAACAGTGCCGAACCGTGCGTCTTCGGCAGAACGCCGACTTCGATGTTCAGCGGGCGAACGGTCTTGGTGTCACGACCATCGATACGCGGCTTGCCGTTGACGATGTTTTCGCGAACGGTGCGGTATTCGATCTCACCGAAGATTTCTTTTACTTCGCTGGCCGATGGCTGGCCTTCTTCACCGGAGAACTTGGCGATCGCCTGGTCGCGCAGCTCGCCCAGGCGCGCGTAGCGGTCGGCCTTGACGGTGATGGTGTAGCCCTGCGAAACGGCTTCGCCGAATTCAGCGCGAATGGCGTTGAACAGCTCGGTGTTGGCAACGGCAGGTTTCCAGTCCCAGGTCGGCTTGGCAGCTTCGGCAGCCAGCTCTTTGACAGCCTGGATAACGGCCTGGAATTCGTCGTGGGCGAACAGTACAGCGCCCAGCATCTGGTCTTCGGTCAGCTCTTGGGCTTCCGACTCAACCATCAGCACGGCGTCGGAAGTACCGGCAACGACCATGTCCAGGCTCGAGGCAGCCAGTTGCTCGTAAGTCGGGTTCAGCAGGTAGCCGGTGCTTTCGTGGAAGGCAACACGGGCAGCGCCGATCGGGCCTTCGAACGGGATGCCGGAGATGGCCAGCGCAGCCGAGGTACCGATCATCGCAGCGATGTCCGGATCGGTCTTCTTGCTGGTCGATACCACGGTGCAGACGACCTGGACTTCGTTCATGAAGCCTTCAGGGAACAGCGGGCGGATCGGACGGTCGATCAGGCGCGAGGTCAGCGTCTCTTTCTCGGAAGGACGGCCTTCGCGCTTGAAGAAGCCACCCGGGATCTTGCCGGCGGCGTAGGTCTTTTCCTGGTAGTGGACCGACAGAGGGAAGAAGCCCTTGCCTGGATCGGCCTGCTTGGCACCGACCACGGTCACCAGCACGGTGACATCGTTGTCGACGGTAACCAGCACGGCGCCGGTTGCCTGACGGGCAATGCGGCCCGTTTCGAGAGTAACGGTCGATTGACCGAACTGGAATTTCTTGATTACCGGGTTCACGGTTTCCTACCTTTTTTCAGTGGCTCTGGGGGAACTGGTTTCTTGCGAATTCTTGGGCAGAACGGGGAATCGGCCCCATTGACCGTCCAGATACAACACGAGGCTGGGAGCCTGGCGCCGAGCGGAAAAAACCGCTCGGCGTTGCCAGGCTGCCAACCTCGAAGATACGCGTGGCGTGTCCGACGCAAACGCTGCCAAGCAGCGCTGGCGAAGCATGCGACACGCCATGCACACCACTGACCAGGCCGCTATTAGCGACGCAGGCCCAGGCGACCGATCAGGGCGCTGTAACGAGTGGTGTCTTTGCCCTTCAGGTAGTCCAGCAGCTTACGACGCTGGTTAACCATGCGGATCAGGCCACGACGCGAGTGGTGGTCTTTACCGTTGGCCTTGAAGTGGCCTTGCAGCTTGTTGATGTTCGCGGTCAGCAGAGCGACCTGAACTTCAGGGCTACCAGTGTCACCAGCAGCTTGCTGGAAGTCGGTAACGATTTGAGCTTTTTCTTCAACGCTGAGGGCCATGTGGCTTCTCCTGATAACGGAACCCGCAAGCGGGTCCAATAGGCCAGGGACAAATCCCTGTATTAATAAAAAAGGTGTGACCGTGCCTACTGACAGCCACCCTTGTATCCGCAGGCCACAGCATGAGCCGAAGCCTGCGGTTTCGATCATTCCGACCGAATCAGTCGACGCGGCGCAATACGCCCGTCTTCGCTCACTTCACCGATACCGATGAAACGACCATTGTGATCCTGTACCCGGACCATGCCAAATTGCGGCGCGTCCGGAGCACGTACCGCCTGGCCATGCAGCCAGTAGAACGCGCTGTGTTCGGACAAGCCGATCAGCGGCCAGTCCTGCAGGCCACTGTCCGAAGGCATGAGGAAGCGATCGAGCGCTTCGTTGCCGCCTTCGGCGTGGGCCTGTTCGAGTTCCTCGAGGGTCACGGTCTGGGCCAGCTCGAAGGGCCCGGCGTGGGTCCTGCGCAGCTCGGCAACATAGGCGCCACAGCCGAGGGCCTCGCCGATATCCTCCACCAGGGTGCGGATATAGGTGCCTTTGCTGCATCCTACGCTCAGCCGTGCACGGGTGCCTTCGCACTCGAGCAACTCCAAGCGGTTAATAGTAACAGAACGCGCCTCGCGCTCCACTACCTCTCCTGCACGTGCCAGCTTGTAAAGCGGCTGACCGTCACGCTTGAGCGCCGAGTACATCGGCGGTATCTGGCTGATCGGGCCGCGAAAACGTGGCAGTAGCGCCTCGATGTCGGCACGACCAACGGTCACTTCACGGGTTTGCAGGACCTCGCCTTCAGCATCGGCAGTATTGGTAGTCTGCCCCAGCTGCATGACGGTTTCGTAGCCCTTGTCGGAATCGAGCAGGTACTGCGAAAACTTGGTCGCTTCGCCGAAGCACAGCGGCAGCACACCGGTGGCCAACGGGTCGAGGCTGCCGGTGTGGCCGGCCTTTTCCGCGTTGAGCAACCAGCGCACTTTCTGCAGTGCGGCGTTGGAGGTGAACCCCAGTGGCTTGTCGAGCAGGATGATGCCGCTGACGTTGCGGCGGATACGTTTGACCTGGGCCACCGGTTACTCCTTGGTGTCCTGCTCGTCGGTATCCTTGTGCAGGCGGTCTTCGGCCACTGCACGCTCGATCAGCGCCGACAGGTGGACACCACGGCTGACGCTCTCATCGAAATGGAAGTGCAACTGCGGCACGCTGCGCAGCTGCATCGAGCGGCCCAGGTGCAGGCGCAGGAAGCTGGCAGCGCTGTTCAGCGCCTTGAGCGATTGCTGCACTGCGTCCGGCGTTTCTTCACCCATGACGGTGATGAAGACCTTGGCATGGCCCAGGTCGCGGCTGACGTCCACGGCGGTGATGGTCACCAGGCCGACGCGTGGGTCCTTGACTTCACGGCGGATCAGTTCTGCCAGCTCGCGCTGCATCTGATCACCGATACGTTGGGTACGGCTGTATTCTTTGGCCATTCTTGCTACCTGTAACTTAAAGCGGCAAACGCCCGGTCAGGCTGAAGCCTGACCGGGCGCTACCTACTGAGGGGCTGCCCACCGCCCTGGGGCGGGGGCCGACACCCTGCTCGCCCTTAAAGGGTACGAGCAACCTGGACTTTCTCGAAGACTTCGATCTTGTCGCCGACCTTGACGTCGTTGTAGCTCTTGACGCCAATACCGCACTCCATGCCCGAACGCACTTCTGCAGCGTCGTCCTTGAAACGACGCAGCGATTCCAGCTCGCCTTCGAAGATGACCACGTCGTCGCGCAGTACGCGGATCGGACGGTTGCGGTACACGGTACCCTCGATGACCATACAGCCAGCGATGGCGCCGAACTTCGGCGAACGGAACACGTCACGCACTTCGGCCACACCCAGGATGTTCTCGCGAACATCGCTGCCGAGCATGCCGGTCAGGGCCTTCTTGACGTCTTCGATGATGTCGTAGATCACGTTGTAGTAACGCATATCCAGACCTTCCTGCTCGACGATCTTGCGCGCACCGGCATCGGCACGCACGTTGAAGCCGAACAGCACCGCATTGGACGCCAGCGCCAGGTTGGCATCGCTCTCGGTGATACCACCGACGCCGCCACCGATCACGCGAACCTGAACTTCGTCGTTGCCCAGGCCGCCGAGCGAACCCTGAAGTGCTTCCAGGGAACCGCGCACGTCGGTCTTGAGGACGATGTTGAGGGTCTTCTTCTCTTCCTGACCCATGGTCTCGAAGATGTTTTCCAGCTTGCCGGCGTGAGCACGGGCCAGCTTGACCTCGCGGTATTTGCCCTGACGGAACAGTGCAACCTCGCGGGCCTTCTTCTCGTCGGCAACCACGGACAGCTCGTCACCGGCTTCCGGAGTGCCATCCAGGCCGAGGATTTCGACCGGGATCGACGGGCCGGCTTCCTTAACAGGCTTGCCGTTCTCGTCCAGCATGGCACGCACGCGGCCATAGTTGGAGCCGCACAGGACCATGTCGCCCTGACGCAGGGTACCGTCCTGAACCAGGATGGTCGCCACCGGGCCGCGGCCCTTGTCCAGGCGCGATTCGACAACCACACCACGACCAGGCGCGGTCGGAGTGGCCGTCAACTCGAGGACTTCGGCCTGCAGCAATACGGCTTCAAGCAGTTCGTCGACGCCCGTACCCATCTTCGCCGAAACCTTGACGAACGGCGTGTCACCACCCCATTCCTCGGAGGTCACGCCTTCGACGGACAGCTCGTTACGGATGCGATCGAGGTCAGCACCAGGCTTGTCGATCTTGTTCACCGCAACCACCAGAGGGACGCCAGCTGCCTTGGCATGCTGAACGGCTTCACGGGTCTGTGGCATCACGCCATCGTCCGCCGCCACCACCAGGATGACGATGTCGGTCGCCTTGGCACCACGGGCACGCATCTGAGTGAACGCAGCGTGGCCTGGGGTATCGAGGAAGGTGACCATGCCGCGGTCGGTTTCCACGTGGTAGGCACCGATGTGCTGGGTGATACCACCGGCTTCGCCAGCGGCAACCTTGGCACGACGGATATAGTCGAGCAGCGAGGTCTTGCCATGGTCAACGTGACCCATGACGGTAACGACCGGTGCACGCGACTCGGCCTGGCCTTCGAACTTCAGCGATTCGGCCAGGGAATCTTCCAGGGCGGTATCGCTGACCAGGGTGACCTTGTGGCCCAGCTCTTCTGCGATCAGCTGAGCGGTTTCCTGGTCGAGCACCTGGTTGATGGTGACCGGAGTGCCCATCTTGAACATGAACTTGACGACTTCAGCGGCCTTGACCGACATCTGCTGCGCAAGCTCCGAGACGGTGATGGTCTCGCCGATGGTCACGTCACGGATGACCGGACCGGTCGGGTTCTGGAAGCCATGCTGGTTACGCTTCTTCAGCTTGCCTTTGCCACCACGACCACGGCGAGCGCCATCGCTCTCTTCGTCGGTGGTGCGCGGAGCGGCACGAGGGGTCGGAGCCTTTTCTTTCTCCTTCACCTTGACCTTGATCGACACACGTGGCGCCTCGCCACGGCGACGGTCGTCATCGCGAGTACGGCTTTCGTTGCGACGGGTCTCGTCCTTCTTGCGCTCGGCAGCACGGGCTGCAGCGTCTTCGGAAGCCGGGGCGTTAGCGACGGCCGGTGCTGGTGCCGGAGCAGCAGCAGCCGGTGCCGGCTCGGCCTTGGCGGCCGGCGCAGCGGCAGCAGTAGCGGTCGCGTGGCGACGAGCCTGCTCTTCGTTACGCTGGCGAACGTCGGCGTCGACCTTGTCACGCGCGGCATTTTCAGCCGCACGGCGCTCGTCCTGCTCACGTTTCTGCTCAGCCTGAATCTCTTCAGGGCTGCGCTGAACGAATACTTTCTTCTTGCGTACTTCTACGCTGATGCTTTTGCTACCGGCGACACGCAGGGTGCTGGTGGTCTTGCGCTGCAAGGTAATCTTGCGCGGCTCTTCCGCCTTGCTCTTGTGGCTGCTCTTCAAATGGGTCAGCAGAGTCTGCTTCTCATTGTCGGTCACTACCTGACCGGCGTCGGTGTGCGGCAGACCTGCCTCACGCATCTGCTGCAGCAGGCGCTCTACCGGTGCCTCGACCTCTTGGGCCAGTTCTTTCACCGTGACTTGCGTCATGCACTTCTCTCCTCAGGCCGCGCCTAATTACTCGAACCAGTGGGCTCGGGCGGCCATGATCAACTTGCCGGCACGCTCTTGGTCGATGCCGTCGATGTCGAGCAGGTCGTCAATCGACTGCTCGGCCAGGTCTTCGCGGTTAACCACGCCGCGCACCGCCAGTTCCGCCGCCAGGTCCTTGTCCATGCCCTCAAGGGAGAGCAGGTCTTCGGCCGGATGGGCGTCTGCCAGTTTTTCTTCGGTAGCGATGGCCTTGGTCAACAAACGGTCCTTGGCTCGAGCGCGGAGCTCATTGACGATATCCTCGTCAAAGCCATCGATGTTGAGCATTTCTTCCAACGGTACGTAGGCAATTTCTTCAAGGCTGGTAAAGCCTTCGTCGACCAGCACTTGGGCCAGCTCCTCGTCGACTTCCAGTTCCTCGATGAAGTTGCGCAGGATGTCACCGGTTTCCGCCTGCTGTTTGGCCTGGATGTCCTTCTCGGTCATCACGTTCAGGGTCCAGCCGGTCAACTGACTGGCCAGGCGAACGTTCTGACCACCACGGCCAATGGCCTGGGCCAGGTTGTCCTCGGCAACGGCGATGTCCATGGCATGGGCATCTTCGTCAACGATGATCGCCGCGACTTCAGCCGGCGACATGGCGTTGATGACAAATTGCGCCGGGTTCTCGTCCCACAGGACGATATCCACACGCTCGCCACCCAGCTCGCCGGATACGGCCTGGACGCGCGAACCGCGCATGCCGATACAGGCACCCTGCGGGTCGATGCGCTTGTCCTTGGAGCGGACGGCGATCTTGGCACGCGATCCCGGATCACGGGAAGCGGCCATGACTTCAATGAGGCCTTCTGCGATTTCCGGCACTTCGATGCGGAACAGTTCGATCAGCATCTGTGGCGCGGTGCGCGACAGGATCAGCTGCGGACCGCGGTTCTCGGTGCGGATTTCCTTGAGCAGCGCACGCAAGCGCACGCCAACCCGGAAGGTCTCACGTGGAATGATGTCTTCGCGAGCCAGCAGCGCCTCGGCGTTGTTGCCCAGGTCGACGATGACGTTGTCGCGGGTAACCTTCTTGACAGTACCGGAGATGATCTCGCCAACGCGTTCGCGGTAGGCATCGACCACCTGGGCGCGCTCGGCCTCACGGACCTTCTGCACGATGACCTGCTTGGCGGTCTGGGCGGCGATACGACCGAATTCGATGGACTCGATCTTCTCCTCGATCACGTCACCCACCTTGGCTTCAGGGTGAGTCTCGTGGATCTTGGCCAGCCAGGTCTCGATTGCCGGATCGTCCAGATCGGCTTCGTCGACCACGGTCCAGCGACGGAAGGTCTCGTAGCTACCGGTGTGGCGGTTGATTTCCACACGCAGGTCGACTTCGTCTTCAAAACGTTTTTTGGTTGCAGTAGCCAAGGCCACTTCCAGCGCTTCGAAAATGACGCCGGGCGGTACACCTTTTTCGTTGGATACCGATTCAACAACCAGCAGTACTTCTTTGCTCATCGTACGCCTCGCCTTGCGCAAGCCATTGGGCCCGGATAGTCCGCCGGGCCCGGCACGTCTCAGTCAAAACTGGGAATAATATTGGCCTTGTCGATCGAGTCGATCGGCAACAGGAACTCATGACTGTCCACCTGGACCACCACATCCTGCTCCTCCACACCGCGGAGAAGGCCCTGGAAGTTACGACGACCCTCGAAGGGCGTACGCAGCTTGATCTTCACTTGTTCGCCGGCATGCGAGGCAAACTGTTCCAGCGTGAACAGCGGGCGATCCATGCCTGGAGAGGACACCTCAAGGGTATATTCACTGCTGATCGGATCTTCCACATCAAGAATGGCGCTGGCCTGACGGCTGACCGCTTCACAGTCCTCCACCAGAATGCCGCCTTCCTTGTCGATATAGATGCGCAATACCGAATGCTTACCCTGGGAAACGTACTCGATCCCCCAGCATTGATAGCCCAGACCCTCGACCACCGGGGCCAACAAGGCCTGCAACTGTTCTAGCTTGCTCGACACCTGAACCCCCTCGTGCATGCTGTGCAAATAAAAAATGGGCGAAGCGCCCATCCCTGAAAGCGCCGTTGGACAACGACGCCGTAAACTGTTCGGCTAGCAAAAAGCCCCTGAAAAGGGGCTCCGCTGAAGCTGGTTGCGGGGGCTGGATTTGAACCAACGACCTTCGGGTTATGAGCCCGACGAGCTACCAAGCTGCTCCACCCCGCGACAAAGCTGGGGCGAAAGTATAAGACTGAACCCGTCGCTGGGTCAATCTAACCTCCACCTGCAAGAAAGCCCGCTAAAGCGGGCTCTCAAGCTTTAATTGGTACCGAGAAGGGGACTCGAACCCCTACACCCTATGGGCACAACCACCTCAAGGTTGCGTGTCTACCAATTCCACCACCTCGGCAATATTACTTCTTGAAACCCGTTACTTCTGCTCTTCGGCTGGAGGAGGTACGTCACCCGCTGGGGTGGTTTCGCTCTTCTGCTCCTGGAGCACCGGTACATCATCATTTACTGCCGGCTTTGGCTGCTTTACTTCCAACACCGCTGGATCCGGAAGTCCCGCCTGACCAAGCTGGTGAGCTTGTTGCTTGGCGAAGTATCCTAACCCAAGTGCTGTCAAAAAGAAAGTGGCAGCAAGTATAGCAGTGAATTTACTCAGGAAGGTAGCAGAACCTTGGCTTCCGAACACAGTATTTGAAGCACCTGCGCCGAAAGATGCACCTGCTTCCGCACCCTTACCCTGTTGCAACAGCACCAGCACTACAAGCGACAGCGCTGCCAACAGATGAAAAACAACGATGACTGTTTCCAGCATTTGTTCAGTTTCCTGCGGCGCGACAAATTGCACCGAATTCGTCTGCGTTCAGGGATGCTCCACCAATGAGCCCCCCATCAATATCCGGCATGCCGAACAGTTCGGCCGCATTGGCCGCCTTCACGCTACCGCCGTAGAGAAGCTGCACATTCTGCGCAACTTCGGCGTCCTTCGCTGCCAACTGCTTACGGATGGCTGCATGCACATCCTGAGCTTGCTGCGGCGAGGCCGTCAAACCTGTACCGATGGCCCATACAGGCTCATAGGCAATTACTGCATTGGCAAAAGCGGCAATACCGAACGCGTCGATAACACTGCTTAGTTGACGCCCTACAACTTCAAGCGTCTTGCCTGCTTCGCGCTCTTGTAGAGTTTCCCCTATGCAGAGCACCGGCGTCAAACCACTTTTCTGAGCAGCTGCAAACTTGCGATTAAGCACTTCTTCACTTTCACCGATAACCTGGCGACGTTCGGAGTGACCAATCAACACCAACTTGCAACCCACTTCAGCCAACTGACTCGGTGCAACTTCACCAGTCAGCGCACCCTGTTCGGGCTGTACTGCAGAATTCTGTGCTCCAACGATGATTCCTTTGCCTTTCAGGCCATCAATGACTTCATTGATGAACAGGGCCGGAGGAAAAACCGCGACTTCGATACCTTCGGGAATGAGCATATTGCCCAAGCCCTGAGTCAGCTCAGCGACGCTGGCGCGGGTACCGTGCATCTTCCAGTTACCAGCTACCATGGGGCGACGCATGCTTTACCTCGTCGGTCAAAGTGGGCGCAGATCTTACCCAACCAGATCTGCGCTGGCAAGCCCAATTCAGACACAAACTTCAGCGACCAGTTTAGCCAGGGCTTCGGCATGCGTGCGCACCTGGCTTTCATCGTCACCTTCAACCATCACCCGCACCAACGGCTCGGTGCCCGACTTGCGCAACAGCACACGCCCACGCCCCGCCATGTCCTCGGTAACCTTGGCACTGGCCTCCTTGACAGCCGGATGCTCCAGGGGGTCGACCTTGCTGGCGCCGAAACGAACATTGATCAACACCTGCGGGCACTTGCGCAAGGCCTGGCGAGCCTGCGCCAGGGTCTCGCCGCGGCGCTTGAGCGCCAGCAGTACCTGCAGTGCGGCAATGATCGCATCACCGGTGGTGGTGTGGTTGCAGCACACGACATGCCCGGAGTTTTCACCCCCCACCAGCCAGCCGCGCTCCAGCAGCTCGGCCATGACGTAACGGTCGCCAACCTTGGCCCGCACGAAAGGAATGTCCAGGTCCTTGAGTGCAAGCTCCAGGCCCAGGTTACTCATCAGCGTACCGACCACCCCGCCCTGCAGCTTGCCCCGCTCGTGCAGGTCCCGGGCGATGATGAACAGCAGCTCGTCGCCATCGACGATCGCGCCGGTATGATCGACCATCAACACCCGGTCACCATCACCGTCGAAGGCAATGCCCAAGTCGGCGTGACCGACCAGCACTGCCGCCTGCAGCGACTCGATGTGGGTCGAGCCGCAGCTTTCGTTGATGTTCAGGCCGTCAGGCTGCGCATGCAGCACCGTCACTTCGGCACCCAGCTCGCGGAACACGCTCGGCGCGACTTTGTAGGTGGCGCCATGGGCGCAGTCGACGACCAGCTTGAGCCCTTCGAAGCCGGTGCTGGACGGCACACTGCTCTTGCAAAACTCGATGTAGCGGCCAGCGGCATCGTTGATGCGCGAGACCTTGCCCAACTTGCTCGAGCCGACCACCGTCATCGGCTGGTCAAGAAGCTCCTCGATCATCAGCTCGATTTCGTCGGGCAGCTTGGTGCCCTGGCCTGAGAAGAACTTGATACCGTTGTCATCGTGCGGGTTGTGCGAAGCACTGATGACGATACCCGCTTCAGCATGGAAGGTACGGGTCAGGTAGGCGATGGCCGGGGTAGGCATCGGCCCGAGCAGCAAGACGTCAGCACCTGCAGCAGAAAGGCCCGCCTCGAGCGCGGACTCGAACATGTAACCGGAAATGCGCGTGTCCTTGCCCACCAACACGCGGCAGTTACCCTGCTTGCGGAAGGCCATGCCCGCCGCCCAGCCCAGCTTCAGCATGAAGTCAGGGGTGATCGGGTATTCGCCGACGCGGCCACGGATGCCGTCGGTACCAAAGTATTTTCTGCTCATAGGGACTCCAATGTTCTTATTCGGCGTTCTGTACCGCAGCAATCATGCGCACCACATCGGCGGTCTCGGCCACATCATGGACGCGCAGAATGCTGGCCCCCTTGGTCATGGCCAAGGCCGCCAGCGCCAGGCTGCCGTACAGCCGCTCACCAACCGGACGATCCAGCGTCAGGCCGATCATGCTCTTGCGTGAAACACCCACCAGCAACGGGCGCCCGAGACTGTAAAGTGCTTCCATATGCTTGAACAGGCTCAGGTTATGCGCCAGTGTCTTGGCGAACCCGAAACCCGGGTCGAGGATGATGCGTTCGGCACCGATACCCGCTGCTGCGCAAGCCGCCATCCGCTGTTCAAGATAGCGCGTTACATCGGCGGTCACATCCTCGTAATGCGGGTCGTCCTGCATGTTCCCCGGCTCGCCGCGCATGTGCATCAGGCACACCGGCAGCCCGGTATCTGCAGCGGCATCGAGGGCGCCATCACGCTCCAGCGCACGCACGTCGTTGATCAGGCCAGCACCGAGGCGAGCCGACTCACGCATGACGGCAGGCGTTGAGGTATCGACCGAAATGACCACATCAAGGCGACTGTTGATCGCCTCGACCATCGGCGCCACACGCTCGAGCTCCTCGGTCACCGAGACCGCACGGGCGCCGGGGCGCGTCGATTCGCCGCCGATGTCGATCAGCGTCGCGCCCGCCGCAACCATGGCTTCTGCATGACGTAGGGCCTCGTCGCGCTGACTGAAGCGCCCGCCATCAGAGAAGGAATCGGGGGTGATATTGAGGATACCCATGACATGGGTACGGGACAAATCAAGAACCCGGCTGCCGCAAGGCAACCGGGTCGGGTACAGCTTAGAGCTCATAGATGCCCTTAGTGTTGAGCCGCTGGGCCGCCGATCGGCGATTCAGGGCGATCATTCTGGGCAGCAGGCGTGCCCGAAGTCTTGTCGTCATCCCAGTCACGCGGTTCGCGAGGCGTACGACCGGACATGATGTCGTCGATCTGGTCGGCGTCGATGGTCTCGTATTTCATCAGCGCTTCGGCCATGGCATCGAGCTTGTCGCGGTTGTCGGTCAGCAGCTGCTTGGCAGTGGCGTAGCACTGGTCGATGATGCTGCGCACTTCCGAGTCGATCAGCTTGGCCGTTTCGCCAGAAACACTGGCGTGCTGGCTGCCGGCGCTGCGGCCGAGGAAAACCTCGCCCTCTTCTTCGGCATACATCAGCGGGCCGAGCTTCTCGGACAGGCCCCACTTGGTGACCATGTTCCGAGCAATCTGGCTGGCACGCATGATGTCGTTCGAGGCACCGGTGGTAACACCATCGAAGCCCAAGGTCATTTCCTCGGCGATACGGCCACCGTACAGCGAGCAGATCTGGCTGATCAGCGCACGCTTGGACAGGCTGTAACGGTCTTCCTCGGGCAGGAACATGGTCACACCCAGGGCGCGACCGCGCGGGATGATCGAGACCTTGTAAACCGGGTCATGCTCAGGCACCAGGCGACCAACGATGGCGTGACCGGCCTCGTGGTAGGCGGTGTTCTGTTTTTCCTTCTCGGACATGACCATGGTCTTGCGCTCGGCGCCCATCATGATCTTGTCTTTGGCCAGTTCGAACTCTTTCATCTCGACCAGGCGCTTGTTGGAGCGCGCAGCGAACAGCGAAGCTTCGTTGACCAGGTTGGCAAGGTCAGCACCGGAGAAGCCTGGAGTACCACGGGCAATGACTGCCGGGTTGACGTTCTCGCCGATCGGAACCTTGCGCATGTGAACCTTGAGGATCTGCTCACGACCACGGATGTCTGGCAGGCCGACCACCACCTGGCGGTCGAAGCGGCCAGGACGCAGCAGGGCCGGGTCCAGTACGTCCGGACGGTTGGTGGCGGCAATGACGATGATGCCATCGTTCATTTCAAAGCCGTCCATCTCGACCAGCAACTGATTGAGGGTCTGTTCACGCTCGTCGTGACCACCGCCCATGCCGGCGCCACGGTGGCGACCAACGGCGTCGATCTCGTCGATGAAGATAATGCATGGGGCGTGCTTTTTGGCCTGCTCGAACATGTCGCGCACACGGCTGGCACCCACACCGACGAACATCTCGACGAAGTCCGAACCGGAAATGGTGAAGAAAGGCACCTTGGCTTCGCCGGCAATCGCCTTGGCCAGCAAGGTCTTACCGGTACCCGGCGGGCCGACCATCAGCACGCCACGCGGGATGCGGCCACCCAGGCGCTGGAACTTGCCCGGGTCGCGCAGGAACTCGACCAGCTCGCCGACTTCTTCCTTGGCCTCGTCGCAACCTGCAACGTCAGCCAAAGTGGTCTTGACCTGGTCTTCGGACAGCAGGCGCGCCTTGCTCTTGCCGAAGCTCATCGGCCCGCCCTTGCCGCCTGCACCGCCCTGCATCTGGCGCATGAAGAACATGAACACGGCAATGATCACCAGGATCGGGAAGCTCGCCACCAGCAGCTGAGTCCAGATGCTCTGCTGCTCGGGCTGCTTGCCTTCGACGACCACGTTATTGTCGACCAGGTCGCCGATCAGGCCGTTATCGGTAATGGCCGGGCGAACGGTCTTGAAGCTGTCGCCGTCGGCGCGCTTGCCGGTAATGATGTAGCCGTCGACGGTCACACGCTCGACCTTGCCATCCTTGACCTGCTGGATGAAGTCGGAGTAGTTGAGGGTCTGCGGCTCGTTAGGGCTGGAGAAGTTGTTCATCACTGTCACCAGGACAGCTGCGATGATCAACCACAGGATCAGATTCTTTGCCATGTCGTTCAATTCGCTACCCTCTGAGGCCGGCGCACGACGCAGCCGTGCCTCGCATGATATTCATCGCCCTAACTTACTACATTACCTACGCAACCGCAGGCACCGTCTGTAACCCTTTGTGAAATCTAGACTACACGAAGTTCGGACAATCCAGACGGGGCGGCCGATTGGAAATAACTATCGACCACCCCGCAGCACGCCATTCAAGCGCCCTTGAAACCCTTACCCAACAGGTACTGTTCACGCGAGCGATCCCGTGAAGAGGACGGCTTGCGCATCTGCACCTTGTCGAACTTGGTGCGCACATCCTTCAGGTACATGTCAAAGCCTTCGCCCTGGAAAATCTTGATCAGAAAATCACCGCCGGGCTTGAGCACACGGGTTGCCAGGTCCAGGGCCAACTCACAGAGGAACATGGCGCGCGGCATGTCCACCTCAGGCGTACCACTCATATTGGGGGCCATGTCGGAAATCACAAGGTCTACGTGCGAATCACCGACCGCATCGAGGATCTGCTGCAGGACCTCATCCTGGGTGAAGTCGCCCTGAATGAAGGTAACGTCCGGGATCGAGTCCATTTCCAGAATGTCCGAAGCGATCAGACGGCCCTGGCCACCAATCAGACGACTGGTCACCTGCGACCAGCCACCCGGCGCCGCGCCCAGGTCGATCACGCTCATGCCTGGGCGGATCAGGCGGTCTTTCTCCTGGATCTCAAGCAGTTTGTAGCTCGCACGCGAGCGGTAGCCATCCTTCTGCGCCTGCTTAACAAAAGGGTCGTTAAAATGCTCTCGCAGCCAGTTAGCGCTGCTTTTGGAACGTTGTACCACGGGGCACCTCGATGATATGCGTCGTGTTTGACTGGGCGGAGCCACAGGCCCTCGGGTAAAATGCCCGTCAATTTTACAGAATCAGACGGAAAGGGTCAGATTATGCCGCTCAATAACGAGCAGAAGAAGCAATACAAATCCATTGGTCATGACCTGAAACCGGTCCTAATCGTTGCTGGCAACGGTTTGAATGAAGGCGTGATCGCCGAACTGGAGCGCGCACTGGTCGACCACGAGCTGATCAAGGTCGAAATTCGCTCGGAAGATCGCGAAGAGCGCGCCGAGACCATCGCAGAGCTGTGCAAGGCCGGCCGCGCCGAGCTGGTGCAGACCATCGGCAAGAAAGCGCTGATCTACCGCAAGAACCCACAGCCGAACAAACAGCTGTCCAACATCCACCGCTACAAGTAACGGTGGCGCCGATCAGTGGCGCGCTTGGCGCGCCCTGACCGGTACCGGTTGAGCCACCAGCACGATGCCGGAAAAACCCAGAACCAGAAAACAGAACATCTGCCAGCGCTCGCCGACCGAGATGCCATAGCGCAAGGTGTAGTACCCCACGCAGGCCGCAAAGCCCAGCAACAGCATCTGGCCACGAAATTGCCGCCACCAGGCCGCCAGGCCATCGACCCTCGCCAGTACTGCCAGCTGCGTCAACAGCCCGAGCAACGCCACGCCAATCAACCAACGGTCAATCTGCCCGGCGATATCCTGTACCAGCAAAGGTGCCAGGCCACTGACCTTGAGCGCAGGCACCAGCCCAACATGGAACACCCAAAGGCCACCGACCCAGAAAACCTGGGCCAGTTGCCAGAGGATCCCCTCAAGGGATGGCGCCCGCAGGCGCCGGTCAGATGTGCTTGACTTCGACAATCTCGTACTCGACCGAGCCGCTTGGCGTCTTGACGACGACAGTATCACCTTCTTCCTTGCCGATGATGGCACGGGCGATCGGTGCGCCGCTCGAGAGCTTGCCTTGCTTCACGTCGGCTTCATCCTCACCAACGATCTGGTAGCTCACCTCTTCATCGGTTTCAGTGTTGGCCAGCACCACAGTGGTGCCGAAAATCACTTTGCCGGTGTGAGGGATAGTGGTCACGTCGATCACTACCGAGTTCTGCAGACGGCCTTCGATGTCGCGGATACGCGCCTCGACCATGCCCTGCTCCTCACGGGCGGCATGGTATTCGGCATTTTCCTTGAGGTCGCCCAGTTCGCGTGCTTCGCCAATGGCCTGGCTCAGGCGCGGGCGCTCGGTCTTGCTCAGGAACAGGTGCTCCTCTTCCAGGGCGCGAGCGCCCTGGACGGTCATCGGATACTTGGTAATGCTCATGCTTTAAGTCCTGCATGCAGATCCTGCAAGCGACGAACGGTCTTTTCAGGGCCGAATTTCAGCGCTTCGCAGATGGCTTCACCAGCCGCAATGGTCGTGGTGCAGTAAATCTTGTGCTGCAACGCATTGCGACGAATCGAATAGGAATCGGCAATCGACTGACGGCCTTCGGTGGTGTTGATGATCAACGACACTTCGTCGTTCTTGATCATGTCGACCACGTGCGGACGGCCTTCGGTCACCTTGTTCACGCGGCGCACTTTCAGGCCGGCCGCCTCGATGACCTTGGCGGTACCTGCAGTAGCGACCACTTCGAAGCCCAGGGCGATCAGGTCACGGGCAACGCCAGCCACCTGTGGCTTGTCGTCGTCACGTACGCTGATGAACGCGGTACCGCCAGTTGGCAGCACTTCGCTGGCACCCATCTGAGCCTTGGCGAACGCTTCACCGAAGCTGTCACCGACACCCATGACTTCACCGGTCGATTTCATCTCAGGGCCGAGGATCGGGTCAACCCCCGGGAACTTGGCGAACGGGAAGACGGCTTCCTTGACGCTATAGAAGTTCGGGATGATTTCCTGGGTGAAGCCCAGCTCTTTCAGGGTTTTGCCAGCCATGACGCGGGCAGCGATCATCGCCAGGGAAGTGCCGATGCACTTGGACACGAACGGCACGGTACGCGAGGCGCGCGGGTTGACTTCAATCACGTAGATCTTGTCGCCCTGCAAGGCCAGCTGCACGTTCATCAGGCCAACCACGCCCAGCTCCAGGGCCATCTTGCGCACCTGATCGCGAACCTGGTCCTGCACGTCCTTGCTCAGCGAGTACGGCGGCAGCGAGCACGCCGAGTCACCGGAGTGAACGCCGGCCTGTTCGATGTGCTGCATGATCGCGCCGATCACCACGTCGGTGCCGTCACAGACCGCATCCACGTCCATCTCGATGGCGCAGTTGAGGAAGTGGTCCAGCAGTACCGGGCTGTCGTTGGACACTTGCACGGCTTCACGCAGGTAGCGCTTGAGCTCGTCCAGTTCGTAGACGATCTCCATCGCGCGGCCGCCCAGTACGTAGGACGGGCGCACCACCAGCGGGTAACCGATACCGCCCGCAGCACGGATGGCTTCTTCTTCGCTGCGCACGGTAGCGTTTGGCGGCTGCAGCAGGTTCAGGCGCTGAACCATCTGCTGGAAGCGCTCACGGTCTTCGGCACGGTCGATGGCGTCCGGGCTGGTACCGATGATCGGTACGCCGGCCTCTTCCAGGGCGCGAGCCAGTTTCAGCGGGGTCTGGCCGCCGTAGTGCACGATGACACCCTTGGGCTTCTCGACGCGGCAGACTTCCAGCACGTCTTCCAGGGTCAACGGCTCGAAGTACAGGCGGTCGGAGGTGTCGTAGTCGGTGGAGACGGTTTCCGGGTTGCAGTTGACCATGATGGTCTCGTAACCGTCTTCACGCAGTGCCAGTGCCGCGTGTACGCAGCAATAGTCGAACTCGATGCCTTGACCGATACGGTTAGGGCCGCCACCCAGGATCATGATCTTGTCGCGGGTCGACGGGTTGGCCTCGCACTCTTCCTCGTAGGTGGAGTACAGGTAGGCGGTGTCGGTGGCGAACTCGGCAGCGCAGGTGTCGACGCGCTTGTACACCGGGAACACTTCCAGCTTGTGGCGGTGACGGCGCAGGTTCTTGTCGGTGATGCCGAGCAGCTTGGCCAGACGCTGGTCCGAGAAGCCCTTGCGCTTGAGGCGCAGCATGTAGTCCTTGTCGATCGCCGACAGGGCCAGGGTCTTGACCTTCTCTTCTTCCTTGATCAGGTCTTCCATCTGCACCAGGAACCACATGTCGATGCCGGTCAGGGCGAAGATCTCTTCGCAGGTCATACCCGAACGCATGGCGTCAGCCACGTACCAGATGCGCTCGGCGCCCGGCACGGTCAGCTCGCGCTTGAGGATGCCGGCGGCTTCCGGGCTGGCCAGGTCGACTTTAGGGTCGAGACCGCAAGCACCGACTTCCAGGCCGCGCAGGGCTTTCTGCAGGGATTCCTGGAAGGTACGGCCGATGGCCATGACTTCACCCACGGACTTCATCTGGGTGGTCAGGCGGGCGTCGGCTTTCGGGAATTTCTCGAAGGCGAAGCGTGGCAGCTTAGTGACGACGTAGTCGATCGACGGCTCGAAGGACGCCGGGGTACGGCCGCCAGTGATGTCGTTCTGCAGTTCGTCCAGGGTGTAACCAATGGCCAGCTTGGCGGCGATCTTGGCGATCGGGAAGCCAGTTGCCTTGGAAGCCAGCGCCGAGGAACGCGAAACACGCGGGTTCATCTCGATCACGACCATGCGGCCGGTGTTCGGGCAGATACCGAACTGCACGTTGGAACCGCCGGTTTCAACGCCAATTTCACGCAGCACCGCCAGCGAGGCGTTGCGCATGATCTGGTATTCCTTGTCGGTCAGGGTCTGCGCCGGAGCAACGGTGATCGAGTCACCGGTGTGCACGCCCATCGGGTCGAAGTTTTCGATCGAGCAGACGATGATGCAGTTGTCCTTTTTGTCGCGGACCACTTCCATCTCGTACTCTTTCCAGCCGATCAGCGATTCGTCGATCAGCAGCTCTTTGGTCGGCGACAGGTCCAGACCACGGGTGCAGATTTCTTCGAACTCTTCACGGTTGTAAGCGATACCACCGCCTGTGCCACCCATGGTGAACGACGGGCGAATGATGCATGGGAAGCCAAGCTTCTCAAGGACCGCATTGGCCTCTTCCATGCTGTGGGCGATACCGGAGCGCGGGCACTCCAGGCCGATATCCTTCATGGCCTTGTCGAAGCGCGAACGGTCTTCGGCCTTGTCGATGGTGTCGGCGTTGGCACCGATCATCTCTACGCCGAACTTCTCCAGAACGCCGTGGCGCTCCAGGTCCAGGGCGCAGTTCAGTGCGGTCTGGCCACCCATGGTCGGCAATACGGCGTCCGGGCGCTCTTTTTCGATGATCTTGGCCACCGACTGCCACTTGATCGGCTCGATGTAGGTGGCGTCGGCCATGGCCGGGTCGGTCATGATGGTGGCTGGGTTGGAGTTCACCAGGATGACGCGGAAACCTTCCTCGCGCAGGGCTTTACAGGCCTGGGCGCCGGAGTAGTCGAATTCGCAGGCCTGGCCGATCACGATCGGGCCAGCGCCGAGAATCAGGATGCTTTTGATGTCTGTACGTTTTGGCATGGTGGTCACTCAAATCCGGGGTCAGTCGGCAAGCCGCTTTGAACAATCTGGGTCAGGCGCTTCCGGGCGCGGCAGGTGCCGGCCCGGGGCCTTGAAGCAGGATGCTCAGCGGCGCTTGGCCATGGCATCGGTGAAACGATCGAACAGTGGCGCGACGTCGGTCGGGCCCGGGCTCGCTTCAGGGTGGCCCTGGAAGCTGAACGCGCTCTTGTCGGTACGCTCGATACCCTGCAGGGTGCCGTCGAACAGCGACTTGTGGATGGCGCGGACGTTACCCGGCAGGGTGGCTTCGTCTACGGCGAAACCGTGGTTCTGGCTGGTGATCATGACCACACCGGTGTCCAAGTCCTGGACCGGGTGGTTGGCACCATGGTGGCCGTGGCCCATTTTCACGGTCTTGGCGCCAGAGGCCAGCGCCAGCAGCTGGTGGCCCAGGCAGATGCCGAACACCGGAATATCGGTGTCGAGGATCTCTTTGATCGCCTGGATCGCGTAGTCGCATGGCTCCGGATCACCAGGGCCGTTGGACAGGAACACACCATCGGGGTTGAGCGCGAGCACTTCGCTGGCCGGGGTCTGGGCAGGCACCACGGTCACGCGGCAGCCACGGGCGACCAACATGCGCAGGATGTTCAGCTTGACGCCGTAGTCGAAGGCAACAACGTGGTACGGCAGCTCGGAAGCTTCCAGGGTCGGGTGGCTGTCGGTTTTCAGCTCCCACACGCTGGAGCGCCACTCGTAACGCTCCTTGGTGGAAACGACCTTGGCCAGGTCCATGCCCTTGAGGCCAGGGAAGGCGCGGGCAGCGGCGATGGCGGCTTCTTCGCTGATGTTGTCACCGGCGAGGATGCAGCCGTTCTGAGCGCCCTTTTCACGCAGGATACGGGTCAGGCGACGGGTGTCGATGCCGGCGATGGCAACGACATTGTTGGCCTTGAGGTAGTCGGGCAGCGACTGGGTGTTACGCCAGTTGCTGGCCAGCAGCGGCAGGTCACGGATGACCAGGCCGGCGGACCATACACGGTTCGACTCGGCGTCTTCCGGGGTGGTACCGGTGTTGCCAATGTGCGGGTAGGTCAGAGTAACGATTTGCTGCGCGTAGGAAGGGTCTGTAAGGATTTCCTGGTAGCCGGTCATAGCGGTGTTGAACACCACCTCACCAACGGTCTGACCGTCGGCTCCGATGGCTTCACCGCGAAAAATACTGCCGTCGGCAAGGGCGAGTATGGCTGGCTTTGTCAAGAAGACCTCCCGTAAATCAAGCATGAAAGGGCGATCGCAGGTTGCAAAAAAGCGGAGTGACGTATGGACACGTCACCCCGCTTCTATGTGCTGAATTCAATTCGCTGCGCGCTTTTAGTGGACACACTAAAGCTGTAGCTTACAGAAAAGTGCTTTTTTGGTCTACCGCAAATGTGCCTCTAAAACACATGATTGCGACAGACTGACCTTCTTGGGCAATGCACACGCGTGTAGGAGCGGCCTTGTGTCGCGAAAGGGTCGCAAAGCGGCCCCAGGATATCAGCGGCGCCACAGATATCCTGGGACTGCTGCGCAGTCCTTTCGCGACACAAGGCCGCTCCTACCAGGGATCACATGCACCCCGAGGGAACGGCTTAACGCAGCTCTAGCACATCCTGCATGTCGTACAAGCCCGCCTCGCGCCCATCCAGCCACAGCGCGGCACGCACCGCACCCTTGGCGAAGGTCATGCGGCTGGAAGCCTTGTGGGTGATTTCCAGGCGCTCACCTTCAGCGGCGAACAATACGGTGTGGTCACCGACCACATCGCCGGCACGCACGGTGGCAAAGCCGATGGTCTGGCGATCACGCGCGCCCGTCTGGCCCTCACGACCATACACCGCCACTTCCTGCAGATCACGGCCCAGGGCATTGGCAACCACCTCACCCATGCGCAGCGCAGTGCCTGACGGCGCGTCGACCTTGTGGCGGTGGTGCGCCTCGATGATCTCGATGTCGACATCATCGCCCAGCACACGCGCCGCCATGTCCAGCAACTTCAGGCTGAGGTTGACGCCTACGCTGAAGTTGGCGGCGAAGACGATCGGGATGTCCTTGCCTGCCTCGGCCAGCAGCTGCTTCTCCTCGCTGGTGAAACCGGTGGTGCCGATGATCATCGCCTTGCCATGCTTGCGGCAGAACGCCAGGTTCTTCAGGGTCACCGAAGGGTGAGTGAAGTCGATCAGCACGTCGAATTCGTCGGCAACCTTGGCCAGGTCATCCGACAACAGCACACCGATCCGACCGAGCGCCGCCAACTCACCGGCATCCGCACCGACCAGCGAGCTGTCCGGGCGGTCGATCGCCGCCGTCAGCCCGGCACCCGGGGTTTGCTGCACGGCTTCGATCAGGGTCTTGCCCATCCGCCCAGCCGCGCCCATCACTGCAATACGTCGCATAGCCTGTTCCTTGTCAGAGATCGCCGAAGAAGCGCTTCACGCCATCGAACCAGCCATTGGCCTTGGGCGAGTGGGAGCTGTCGCCTTCGAGCGAGTCGCGCAGCTCTTCGAGCAGTTCACGCTGGCGACGGCTGAGGTTGACCGGGGTCTCGACCGCAACGCGGCACAGCAGGTCACCCGCACCACCACCACGCACCGGTGCCACACCCTTGCCACGCAAGCGGAACTGCTTGCCGGTCTGCGTGCCTTCCGGGATCTTCAGCTTCACACGACCATCGAGGGTCGGCACTTCCAGCTCGCCACCCAGAGCGGCATCGGTATAGCTGATAGGCACTTCGCAATACAGGTGCTTGCCGTCACGCTGGAAAATCTCGTGCTCACGCACGTTGATCACCACGTAAAGGTCGCCGGTCGGGCCACCATGGGTGCCTGCCTCGCCTTCGCCGGACAGGCGGATGCGGTCGCCAGTGTCGACGCCGGCCGGCACCTTGACCGACAGGGTCTTGTATTCCTCGACACGGCCTTCACCGTGGCACGAACCGCAAGGGTCGGTGATGATCTTGCCCTGGCCATGGCAGCGCGGGCAGGTCTGCTGCACCGAGAAGAAGCCCTGCTGCATGCGCACCTGGCCGATACCGCCGCACGTCGGGCAGGTCGACGGGGTCGAACCCTTCTTCGCACCACTGCCGTCACAAGGCTGGCAGTTGACCAGGGTCGGCACCCGAATGCTGACCGTGGTGCCGCGCACGGCTTCTTCCAGGTTCAGCTCCAGGGTGTAGCGCAGGTCGCTGCCGCGCGAAGCACCACCACGACCACCGCCACGACCACCACCGAAGAAGTCACTGAACACATCGCCAAAGATGTCGGAGAAGTTGGCGCCACCGAAGCCTGCACCGCCGCCACCCATGCTCGGGTCGACGCCGGCGTGACCATACTGGTCGAACGCCGCCCGCTTGCTCGCGTCAGACAGTACTTCGTAGGCCTCGTTGGCCTCCTTGAACTTGTCTTCGGACTCTTTATCGCCCGGGTTGCGGTCCGGGTGGTACTTCATCGCCAGGCGGCGATAAGCCTTTTTCAGGTCTGCTTCACTGGCGCCGCGCTCGACACCCAGGACCTCATAATAATCACGCTTGGACATAGGTCATTTGCACCTTGTTGGGCGTTCGGCATCCGCGCCGCGCCGTCAGCACCCGCCTGAAGACCCGATGCGGCCCAGACAGATGCTGTAAAAATTCTCGAATTCCAGATACGCCAACGCGGGAGCAAGCCCCCGCGCGGCGACATCCTACCAGCTCACCGCCAAACGGCGGTGGGCTGGCCGACAACATGCAACGATTACTTCTTGTCGTCGCCTTTCACTTCTTCGAACTCGGCGTCAACCACGTCATCGTGCTTGGCTTCCGGCTCGGCCTGCTGAGCGCCGCCCTGAGGCTGTTCGGCCGACTGCTCGGCGTACATCTTCTGGGCTACTGGCGCGGAGACCTTGGACAGCTCTTCGACCTTGGCATCGATGGCAGCCTTGTCGTCGCCTTTGACAGCGGCTTCCAGGGCAACCACGGCCGCTTCGATGGCAGTCTTCTCTTCGGCAGTGACCTTGTCACCGGCGTCAGCGACCATCTTGCGGGTCGAGTGAACCAGCGCATCACCCTGGTTGCGGGCAGCGGCCAGCTCTTCGAACTTGCGGTCTTCCTCGGCATTGGCCTCGGCGTCACGCACCATTTTTTCGATCTCTTCGTCGGACAGACCGGAGTTGGCCTTGATCACGATCGACTGAGTCTTGCCGGTGGCCTTGTCTTTGGCGCCGACGTGCAGGATGCCGTTGGCGTCAATGTCGAAGGTCACTTCGATCTGCGGAACACCACGCGGTGCTGGCGGGATGTCAGCCAGGTCGAACTTGCCCAGCGACTTGTTCTGCGAAGCCTGCTTGCGCTCACCCTGCAGCACGTGAATGGTCACTGCGCCCTGGTTGTCGTCGGCAGTCGAGAACACCTGCGACTTCTTGGTCGGAATGGTGGTGTTCTTCTCGATCAGCGGGGTCATCACGCCGCCCATGGTTTCGATACCCAGGGTCAGCGGGCTGACGTCCAGCAGCAGTACGTCTTTCACGTCACCGGCCAGTACGGCACCCTGGATGGCAGCGCCCATGGCAACTGCTTCGTCCGGGTTGACGTCCTTGCGGGCTTCCTTGCCGAAGAAGTCGGCAACGGCCTTCTGAACCAGCGGCATACGGGTCTGGCCACCGACCAGAATCACGTCGTCGATCTTGCTGGCGTCGATGCCTGCGTCTTTCAGGGCGATGCGGCAAGGCTCGATGGTACGGTTGACCAGATCTTCCACCAGCGACTCCAGCTTGGCGCGGGAGATCTTCACGTTCAGGTGCTTCGGACCGGTCGCATCTGCAGTGATGTACGGCAGGTTGACGTCGGTCGACTGAGCGGAGGACAGTTCGATCTTGGCCTTTTCCGCGGCTTCTTTCAGACGCTGCAGGGCCAGAGGGTCGTTCTTCAGGTCCATGCCCGACTCTTTCTTGAACTCGTCGACGAGGTAGTCGATCAGGCGCATGTCGAAGTCTTCGCCACCCAGGAAGGTGTCGCCGTTGGTGGCCAGCACTTCGAACTGGTGCTCACCGTCAACTTCGGCGATTTCGATGACCGATACGTCGAAGGTACCGCCACCCAGGTCATAAACGATGACAGTGTGGTCGCCCTTGGCCTTGTCCATGCCATAGGCCAGCGCAGCAGCGGTCGGTTCGTTGATGATGCGCTTTACGTCCAGACCCGCGATGCGACCGGCATCTTTGGTGGCCTGACGCTGGCTGTCGTTGAAGTAGGCCGGAACGGTGATGACCGCTTCGGTGACTGGCTCGCCGAGGTAGTCTTCGGCGGTCTTCTTCATCTTTTTCAGAACTTCGGCGCTGATCTGCGGCGGCGCCATTTCCTTGCCGGCAGCCTCGACCCAGGCGTCACCGTTGTTAGCCTTGACGATCTTGTACGGCACCAGCTTGATGTCTTTCTGCACGACATCTTCTTCGAAGCGGCGGCCGATGAGGCGCTTCACTGCGAACAGGGTGTTGTGCGGGTTGGTGACGGCCTGGCGCTTGGCCGACTGGCCAACCAGGATTTCGCCATCATTGGCGTAGGCCACGATCGAAGGGGTGGTACGCGCACCTTCGGCGTTTTCGATGACCTTGACGTTACCGTTTTCCAGAATGGAGACGCACGAGTTGGTGGTCCCCAGGTCGATACCGATGATTTTGCCCATGTTTACTCTCCCGAAACTTGAATTTGGTAGCAGCGACTACTTTGGCCAACTGCGGTAATACTTGAAGGCTTGACACCTAGATGGGGATGGCCCGTCAGATTTCAAGCCTTTTCATCGATCGAAGGCTGCGGCGCGCTCGGCGCCTTGCTGACCACCACCATGGCAGGGCGCAGCAGGCGGCCGTTGAGCAGGTAGCCCTTCTGGAACACGTTCAGCACGCTGTTGGGCTCTACCTCGGCGCTTTCCTGCATGGCCATGGCCTGATGGTGCTCGGCATTGAACGGCTGGCCGTGCGGGTCGATGGCTTCGAGGTTGTAACGCTTGAGGGTGTCCTGGAACATCTTGAGGGTCAGTTCGACGCCTTCACGGATCTTCTTGACCTGCTCATCTTCAGCGCTGGAGTGCGCCAGAGCCAGCTCCAGGCTGTCGATCACCGGCAACAGGTCGCCGGCAAACTTCTCCAGGGCGAACTTGTGCGCCTTCTCGACATCCTGCTCGGCGCGGCGACGCACGTTCTGCAGGTCGGCGACGGCACGCAGGGACTGATCCTTGGCGGCGGCCAGCTGCTCCTCGAGCTCTTGAACGCGGGCGCCGTTATCCACTGCACCAGCCTCTTCGGCGTTAAGGTCTTTCTCATTCAGCTGTTCGTCAGCCATGGGGTCTCTCCTCCGCAATCTCTGTAGTACGAGCAAAGCTCGCCGTGTCTGCCGGCTATATGGGGCCGGAAAAATCAGCTTCAAGGGGCAAAGCGGTTTTCAGGTCGACGATGGAAACTGCGAGCAGGCATTGGCAGGCTCGAAAAAAGTACTGTATAAATAACCAGACCTGACTTCTCGGGAGCCGCCCCATGCTGGTGCATCTGTCCATTCACAACTACGCCATCGTCGAACACCTCGACCTCGAACTCGCCCGCGGCATGTCCGTCATCACCGGCGAGACCGGCGCAGGCAAATCGATCATGCTCGACGCCCTCGGCCTGGCCCTTGGTGATCGCGCCGACAGCGGCGTGGTGCGCCCTGGCGCGGACAAGGCGGACATCCTGGCCACCTTCGATCTGGTGGATATCCCCGAAGCGCACACCTGGCTGGCCGAGCGCGACCTGGACGACGGCGGCCCGTGCATCCTGCGCCGCGTCATCACGGCCGAAGGCCGCAGCCGCGGCTACATAAACGGCACGCCCTGCCCGCTGGGTGACCTGAAGGCGCTCGGTGAACTGCTGATCGACATCCACAGCCAGCATGAGCACCAGTCACTGCTCAAGACCGACACCCACCGCCGCCTGCTCGACGAATATGCCGGCGCCATCGACCTGTCCCGCCAGGTCCAGCTCGCAGCCAAGCGCTGGAACCAGACCCGCCTGGAGCTCGAGCGCCTGTCCAACTCCGGCGATGAGCAGCGCGCACGCCACCAGTTGCTCAGCTATCAGCTGGAAGAGCTCGACAACCTTGGCCTGGGTGAAAACGAACTGGAGCAGCTGGAGCAGGAACACAAGAACCTGACCAACGCCGAGGCCCTGTTCGGCATCTGCCGCCAGGTCATCGACCAATGCAGCGAAAGCGACTCAGGCAATGTGCTAGGCGCCCTCACCTCCAGCCTCAATCGCCTGGGCGCCGCAGCCAACACCCCTAAGGCGCTGGGTGAAGCCGCCAACCTCATCGCCAGCGCACAGATCCAGATAGAAGAAGCCGTAGGCGAACTCAACCGCTTCCTCGACAATTTCGACGCCGACCCCATGCGCCTGCAAGCCCTGGAAGAGCGCCTCGACACCATCTACACCCTGGCACGCAAACATCGCGTGCACCCGACCGAACTGCCCCACCTGCAGCAGCAGTTGATGGAGGAGCTGGAAGGCCTGAATGCCAGCGACGAATCGATCGAGCGCCTGGGCGAAGAACTGTCGGCCTATGCCAAGCACTATCAGGAAAGGGCGATCGAGTTGAGCGCCCTGCGCCAGCAGGCGGCCCAGCAGCTCGCCATCGCGGTCGAACAGGAGATCCAGCGCCTGGGCATGCCTGGCGGGCGGTTCTGCATCGAACTCACACCCAACGAAAGCAGCGACCTGTCGCCACACGGCCTGGAGCAGATCGAGCTACTGGTCAGCGCCAACCCCGGGCAGCCGCTCAAAGGTTTGGCCAAGGTGGCCTCGGGCGGCGAACTGTCACGGATCAGCTTGGCGATCCAGGTCATCACGGCGCAAACCTCACGCATCCCGACACTGGTCTTCGATGAGGTTGACGTGGGCATCGGTGGCCCGACGGCCGAGATCGTCGGCCAGCTGTTGCGCCGCCTCGGTGAGCGAGGCCAGGTGCTGACCGTCACCCACCTGCCGCAGGTCGCGGCGCAGGGGCATCATCATTTGTTCGTGCACAAGGTGCGCAATAGCGACACCACGCACACTGCCGTGGCCAGCCTTGGCAAGCGCGAACGGGTCGAGGAAGTGGCGCGGATGCTGGGCGGGATCGACCTGACCAAGGAATCGCTGGCGCATGCACGCAAGATGGTGGTGTCCGGTAAGGCGTAATGCTGCCTGCACTGGCGTCATCACCGATAGCCGGCTTCGGCAGTTACCCCTGCCGCAGAAAGCACAAAGGCGACCTCAGGGTCGCCTTTGCTCTTCATAACGACCGCAATCGTTACTTTTTCTTACGCACGTAGAGGACCAGATTGTGGTCCACCAACTCGTAGCCATGCTCGGCCACGATCTCTTTTTGGCGCCGCTCGATTTCGGCGTCCATGAATTCGATGACTTCACTGGTCTCCACGTTGACCATATGGTCGTGGTGACCGCCGTCCGCCAGCTCGAAAACTGCGTGACCGCCATCGAAGTTGTGCCGTACCACCAGCCCAGCAGCCTCGAACTGGGTGAGTACGCGATAAACGGTTGCCAGGCCGACGTCCTCGCCAGCCTCCATCAGCGCCTTGTAGACATCCTCGGCGCTCATGTGACGTTGCTCGGTCGAGTCGAGCATCTGAAGGATCTTGACTCGAGGCAGTGTCACCTTGAGACCGGCTTTGCGCAATTCGCTATTTTCAACCATGGTCAGCTTTCTCGCCGATGCTGCTTCGCAGCTTCTCTTAATACGGGTATGATCGGGGTTTACGTTGTCCAGCCAAGATAGTGGAAGTCGCCCACCGATGCAAAACAACACCAAGCTCTTGCTAACCAGCCTCACCTTCGTGGGACTGCTCGCACTCGCCGGTTGCTCGTTTCCCGGGGTTTACAAAATCGACATCCAGCAGGGCAATGTCGTTACGCAAGACATGATAGACCAATTACGCCCCGGAATGACCCGCCGGCAAGTAAGGTTTATCATGGGTAACCCTCTGCTCCAGGATACTTTCAACACCAATCGTTGGGATTACCTGTACAGCCTGCAACCTGGTGGCGGCCAACGCCAGCAGGAGCGCATGAGCATCTTCTTCAACGACAGCGACCAACTGGTCAGCCTGTCGGGCGACTTCATGCCAGGCGTGAGCCGCGACCAGGAAATCCTGGGCGGCAGCGGTGATACCACGGTCAGCCCGGCCACCCAGCCAGGCCAGCCAGCGTCGCAACCGGAAGAGAAGCCGGCCAAACCTGGTTCGGTGGAAGAATCCATCCAGCGCGAGATCGACACCATCGAGACCACACCGGTGCCGACACCTGCCCCGCTGGATACTTCGCCGCAGTAAATGCAGGCGCAAAAAAAGCCCGGATCAGTCCGGGCTTTTTTGTGCCTGATGACTTGGCAGCATCACGTATTGAGCTGCTTGGCACGCTGGCAGAACGCATCCACCAGCGTGTTGGCGGCCTGATTGAACAGCGGCCCCAAGGTCGCCCGCACAATCGGCCCGGCGTAATCGAAGGACAGGTCCAGGCTGATCTTGCAGGCTTTTTCACCCAATGCCTTGAACACCCACACGCCGTGCAGCTGGGTGAACGGCCCTTCTTCCAGGTTCATCTCGATGGACTGCCCCGGCACCAGCACATTGCGGGTCACGAACTGCTGGCTCATGCCCCCTTTGGCCACCTCCAGCTTGGCGCGCATGTGCGTGTCACTGGCTTCGAGCACCGTCGAGGCCGAGCACCAGGGCAGGAACTGCGGGTAGCTGGCTACATCATTGACCAGGTCGTACAGCGCCTGGGCAGGGTACGGCAGCAGGGCGGAGCGTTGAATATGGGTAGTCATCCAGGCGTCACTTCCAAGGCTGGGTGGCGGGCTTCGCAGCGTGCCAAAAACAGGTTCTGTGCGTAAGACAGGGCCTGTATTGTCCGGTATTCATTGCGGTGGCTCAAGCGCACCTAAATCCCGTAGCCGACCACGCGGTGACTTGCCTATAATGCCGCCCCTATGGCTAAACAAAAGAAACATCCGACCGGGACCATCGCGCAAAACAAAAAGGCGCGACACGATTACTTCATCGAACACAAGTTCGAGGCCGGGCTGGTCCTGTCCGGTTGGGAAGTAAAAAGCCTGCGGGCCGGCAAGGCGCACCTGACCGACAGCTACGTGCTGCTCAAGGATGGCGAAGCCTGGCTGTTCGGCAGCCACATCACCCCGCTGACCACTGCCAGCACCCACGTCATCGCCGACCCTATCCGCTCGCGCAAGCTGCTGCTGAACAAGCGCGAGCTGGAGCGTGTGGAAGCTGCGGTGGCGCAAAAGGGCTACACCTGTGTGGCCCTGGCGCTGTACTGGAGCAAGCACCTGATCAAGTGCGAGATTGCGCTTGGCAAGGGCAAGAAGGAATTCGACAAGCGCGACACCGTGCGCGAACGCGATTCCAACCGCGAGCTGCAGCGTGCGGTGCGGAACAAGGGCAAGGAAGACTAATTCCCGCCCTTGCGCGGCCGCCGTAGGAGTGGCCTTGTGTCGCGAAAGGGCTGCGTAGCAGCCCCAGCTTTCTGCGGCGCTGCCGAGATCCCTGGGGCCGCTTTGCGGCCCTTTCGCGACGCAAGGCCGCTCCTACAGGGCGCGCATTCAGCGGCAACCGATCAGCGCCCGCTGCGCCGCTCTGCCCGCGCTACGCGCTGGGCTTCGTTCTGCGCCTCTTCCAGCACCTCCTGCACATACAGAATGTGCCGGCTGGACACCTCCCGCGCATCGTCCGCCCTGCCCTCGACAATCGCCTGGTACAACTCACGGTGCTGGCTGATCAGCATGTCCCGCGTCTCGGTACGCTGCTGGTACATGCCCCCGATATTCGTCACCACGTTGCGCTTTAGCAGGTCGAACAACCCGCGAATGGTATGCAGCAGCACGGCATTGTGGCTGGCTTCGGCAATCGCCAGGTGGAATCGCGCATCCGCCGCGCCCTCCTCTGCACGCGTGACCTGGTCAGCCCGCGCATAACAGTCCTGCAGGGTGTCGAATGCAGCCTTGAGGCGCGCCCGATCAGGCTCGGTGGCGCGCTGGGCAGCGTAGTAGGCGCACGACGCCTCCAGGGTGTGACGGAACTCCAGCAAATCGCGCTGCGCCTCGGCGCTGTGCTCCAGCAGCTGCAGCAACGGGTCACTGAAGGTTGAACCGAGCGATTCGGCCACATAGTTACCGCCACCCTGCCGGCTGACCAACAGCCCCTTGGCCACCAGCTTCTGGATCGCCTCGCGCAGTGAGGGGCGCGACACACCGAACTGCTCGGCCAGGGCGCGCTCGGCCGGCAGCCGCTGGCCTGAGGTCAGCGTGCCTTCGAGAATCATCCCTTCCAACCGATCGACGATGTCGTCGGACAGGCGCCGCTGGCGGACCTGATCAAAAACCATCACATGCTCTCCACAAACCCCCGGCAAAGTTCAGGGGGCGTCTATTCTCGCCGATCCACGCCACGCCGACACCCATCAGGCGACGATTTTCAAACACCATCAGCCGCCCGCTCATCGGCACACGACCAAAGTTTTGCACAGGACAAATTGACACACCCATGACAGCGCTTTTAACCTAGCGTCCAGCCATTGTAAATTGGTCTTACCAATTATCCAATGCCAGTGCCTGACCAACAACAATTAGGGGCTACCCCATATGCAAACCTGGCAACAACTCTATTCCCCGCTTGGTAGTCTTGGCCTGTCCGCACTGGCGGCGGTCATACCCATCGTGTTCTTCTTCCTGGCCCTCGCCGTGTTCCGCCTCAAAGGCCACGTCGCCGGCAGCATTACCCTTGGATTATCGATGCTGGTGGCGATCTTCGCCTTCCAGATGCCGGTCGACATGGCCCTTGCTGCCGCGGGCTATGGCTTCCTCTACGGCCTCTGGCCAATCGCCTGGATCATCGTAGCCGCGGTGTTCCTGTACAAACTCACGGTCAAGAGCGGCCAGTTCGAGGTGATCCGCAGCTCGGTACTGTCGATCACCGACGACCAGCGCCTGCAGGTGCTGCTGATCGGCTTCTGCTTCGGTGCCTTCCTCGAAGGCGCGGCCGGCTTCGGCGCACCAGTGGCAATCACTGCCGCGCTGCTGGTGGGCCTGGGCTTCAACCCGCTGTACGCCGCCGGCCTGTGCCTGATCGCCAACACCGCCCCCGTGGCGTTCGGCGCCCTGGGCATCCCGATCATCGTCGCCGGCCAGGTCACGGGCATCGACGCCTTCCACATCGGCGCCATGACCGGCCGCCAGCTGCCTCTGCTGTCGTTGTTCGTGCCGTTCTGGCTGGTGTTCATGATGGACGGCCTGCGCGGCGTCAAAGAAACCTGGCCTGCAGCCCTGGTGGCCGGCCTGAGTTTCGCCGTCACCCAGTACTTCACCTCCAACTTCATCGGCCCGGAACTGCCGGACATCACCTCGGCCCTGGCCAGCCTTGTCGCCCTGACCCTGTTCCTGAAGGTCTGGCAGCCCAAGCGCTCGTTCGCCGAAGCCAAAGGCAGCGTCGGCGCCGCCGTGGTCAGCAGCGGCGGCAGCCAGCCAAGCCCTTACAGCTTCGGTGAAATCTTCAAGGCCTGGTCGCCGTTCCTGATCCTCACCGTGCTGGTCACCATCTGGACCCTGAAACCGTTCAAGGCAGCGTTCGCCCCGGGCGGCGCGATGTACAACTTCGTGTTCAACTTCGCCATCCCGCACCTCGACCAACTGGTGATCAAGACCGCGCCTATCGTCGCCGCGCCGACCGCCATGCCAGCGGTGTTCAAGCTCGACCCGATCTCCGCCACCGGCACGGCGATCTTCCTGTCCGCGCTGATCTCCATGGCCGTATTGAAGATCAACTTCAAAACTGGTCTTACCACTTTCAAGGAAACCTTCTGGGAGCTGCGCTGGCCGATCCTGTCGATCGGTATGGTTCTGGCTTTCGCCTTCGTCACCAACTATTCGGGCATGTCTTCGACCATGGCCCTGGTACTGGCCGGCACCGGCGCCGCGTTCCCGTTCTTCTCACCGTTCCTGGGCTGGCTGGGTGTGTTCCTCACAGGCTCCGACACCTCGTCCAATGCCCTGTTCGGTTCGCTGCAGGCCACCACCGCCCACCAGATCGGGGTCAACGACACCCTGCTGGTAGCGGCCAACACCAGCGGCGGCGTGACCGGCAAGATGATCTCGCCGCAGTCGATCGCCGTGGCCTGCGCAGCCACCGGCCTGGTCGGCAAGGAGTCCGACCTGTTCCGCTTCACCGTCAAGCACAGCCTGTTCTTCGCCACCATCGTCGGCCTGATCACCTTGGTCCAGGCCTACTGGCTGACCGGCATGCTGGTCCATCACTAAAGTGAAAGGGGCCGGGCGCCACCGAGCGCCCGGCATCTCCTTCAACCCACGCTGCGAGAATCCATGATCATTTCCGCCTCCACCGACTATCGCGCCGCGGCCCAACGCAAGCTGCCCCCCTTCCTCTTCCACTATGCCGACGGCGGCGCGTACGCAGAGCACACCCTGCGCCACAACGTCTCGGACCTGGCCGGCATTGCCCTGCGCCAGCGGGTGCTGAAGAACATGTCCGAGCTGAGCCTGGAAACCAGGCTGTTCGACGAAACCCTGAGCATGCCCGTGGCCCTCGCCCCGGTCGGCCTCACCGGTATGTATGCCCGCCGCGGCGAAGTGCAGGCAGCCCGTGCGGCAGCCGCCCATGGCATCCCCTTCACCATGTCTACCGTGTCGGTCTGCCCGATCGAAGAAGTGGCGCCAGCCATCGACCGGCCGATGTGGTTCCAGCTGTATGTGCTCAAAGACCGCGGTTTCATGCGCAACGCGCTGGAGCGGGCCAAGGCCGCCGGGGTCAAAACCCTGGTGTTCACCGTCGACATGCCGGTGCCAGGTGCCCGTTACCGTGATGCACACTCCGGCATGAGCGGTGCCAACGGGCCAATGCGCCGCGTGCTGCAGGCCATGACCCACCCCGAATGGGCCTGGGACGTTGGCGTGATGGGCCGCCCGCACGACCTGGGCAACATTTCCAAATACCGCGGCAACCCCACCGGCCTTGCCGACTACATCGGCTGGTTGGGTAGCAACTTCGACCCATCGATTTCCTGGAAGGACCTGGAATGGATCCGCGAATTCTGGGACGGCCCGATGATCATCAAAGGCATCCTCGACGCCGACGACGCACGTGACGCGGTCAAGTTCGGTGCCGACGGCATCGTCGTCTCCAACCACGGCGGCCGCCAGCTCGACGGCGTGCTGTCCAGCGCCCGTGCGTTGCCGGCGATTGCCGACGCAGTGAAAGGCGACCTGAAAATCCTCGCCGACTCCGGCATCCGCAGCGGCCTCGATGTAGTGCGCATGATCGCCCTGGGCGCAGACACCGTACTGATCGGCCGCGCCTTCCTCTGGGCCCTGGCCGTGCACGGCCAGGCCGGGGTGAAGAACCTGCTCGAACTGTTCGAAAAGGAAATGCGCGTGGCCATGGTGCTCACGGGCGCCAAGGCGATCAGCGAGATCAGCCGCGACTCGCTGGTACGCGAACTGGGCGCTTGAGCGCCTGCAAAAACACCGCCTGTATGACCGGGCATGCGGCGCGCCAGACGCCGTGGCCCGGTGAGGAGATAGCATGAGCCTGCCCGCCGCATTCCTGCGTGATGCCGAGCGCCTGATACCCGCCGATCGCCGTTTCGACGACGCCACGTCCACCCTGGCCTTCGGCACCGACGCCAGTTTCTACCGGCTGATCCCCAAGCTGGTCGTGCGCGTGGAGTCGGAAGACGAAGTGGTCGGGCTGCTGCAACTGGCCCAGCGCGAGCGCGTGCCGGTGACCTTCCGCGCCGCGGGCACCAGCCTGTCCGGCCAGGCTATCAGTGACTCGGTGCTGATCGTGCTCGGCGATAACTGGGGCAACAAAGAGATCCGTGGCCAAGGCGAACAGATCCGCCTGCAACCGGGGGTTATCGGTGCCCAGGCCAACGCTTGGCTGGCCCCTTACGGGCGCAAGATTGGCCCGGACCCGGCCTCGATCAATGCCTGCAAGATCGGCGGCATCGTTGCCAACAACGCCAGCGGCATGTGCTGCGGCACCGCGCAGAACACCTACCACACCCTGGCCGGCCTGCGCCTGGTACTGGCTGACGGCACGCGCCTGGACAGCGAAGACCCGGCCAGCGTTGCCGCCTTTGAAAACAGCCACGCCGACCTGCTCGAAGCGCTGGCCCGGCTTGGCCGCGAAACCCGCGCCAACACCGCACTGGCAGAGCGCATCCGGCACAAGTACCGGCTGAAGAACACCACCGGTCTGTCGCTCAACGCCCTGGTGGACTACGACAAGCCGCTGGATATCCTCCAGCATTTGCTGGTTGGGTCTGAAGGTACGCTGGGCTTCATCAGCGCCGTCACCTACGACACCGTGCCCGATCACCCGCACAAGGCCAGCGCGCTGCTGGTGTTCCCCAGCGTGGAAAGCTGCTGCCGCGCGGTGACCGTGCTCAAGCGCCAGCCGGTGTCCGCCGTGGAGCTGCTCGACCGCCGCAGCCTGCGTTCGGTGCAAAACATGCCGGGCATGCCGCTGTGGGTAAAAGGCCTGTCGGACAATGCCTGCGCGCTGCTGATCGAGTCCAGGGCCGCCAGCCAGAGCCTGCTGCACGAACAACTGCAACAGGTCATGGCCTCTATCGCCGAATACCCGCTGGAACAGAAAGTCGACTTCAGCGAAGACCCGGCGGTGTACAACCAGCTGTGGAAGATCCGCAAGGACACCTTCCCCGCCGTCGGCGCCGTGCGCCAGACCGGCACCACGGTGATCATCGAAGACGTCACCTTCCCCGTCGAGCAACTGGCCGAAGGCGTCAACCGCCTGATCCAGCTGTTCGACAAGCACCACTACGACGAAGCGATCATTTTCGGCCATGCGCTGGAGGGCAACCTGCACTTTGTCTTCACCCAGGGTTTCAACAGCGCGCAAGAAGTCGCGCGCTACCAGGCCTTCATGGATGACGTGGCGCAACTGGTGGCCGTGGAGTTCGGCGGCTCGCTCAAGGCCGAGCACGGCACCGGCCGCAACATGGCGCCGTTCGTGGAGCTGGAGTGGGGGCATGACGCCTATCAGCTGATGTGGACGCTCAAGCGCCTGCTCGACCCCAACGGCATCCTCAACCCCGACGTGGTGTTGAGCGAAGACCCGGACATTCACCTGAAAAACCTCAAGCCGCTGCCCGCCGCCGACGAGATCGTCGACAAATGCATCGAGTGCGGCTTCTGCGAACCGGTCTGCCCCTCCAAAGGCCTGACCCTCAGCCCACGCCAGCGCATCGTCATGTGGCGTGACATTCAGGCGAAAAAACGCGCCGGCATCGATACCCGCGCACTGCTGCAGACTTACCAGTACCAAGGCATCGACACCTGCGCCGCCACCGGCCTGTGCGCCCAGCGCTGCCCGGTGGGCATCAATACCGGCGAGCTGGTGAAGAAGTTGCGCAGCCAGGCCGCCGAGCATGCAAAGACCGCCGACTGGCTGGCCGAGCACTTCCCTACTGCACTGGGTGGCGCCCGCCTGACCCTGACCGCCGCCAACACCGCCCGCAAGCTGCTCGGCGCCCCACGCCTGGGCCGCCTGAGTGCCTCGTTGAGCAAGGCCAGCAAAGGCCGCCTGCCGCAATGGTCCCCCGCCATGCCACAGCCGTTGCGCAGCATCGATTTCGGCCCGGCGAGCAACGATGCCCGGCCACGGGTGGTGTACCTGGCGGCTTGCGTGTCACGAGTGATGGGCCCGGCCTATGCCGACCGCGAGCAAAGTTCACTAATGGACAAGACCCGCGCCCTGCTGGAAAAGGCCGGTTACCAGGTGGTGTTCCCCGGCAACGCCGACAGCCTGTGCTGCGGGCAGCCGTTCGCGTCCAAAGGTTACCCCGAGCAAGCGGAGCACAAGCGCCAAGAGCTGATCAACGCGCTGCTGCACGCCAGCCGCGGCGGCCTCGACCCCATCTACTGCGACACCAGCCCCTGCACCCTGCGCCTGGTGCAGGACCTGGGCGACACCCGCCTGGACCTGTACGACCCGGTGCGCTTCATCCGCACCCACCTGATGGACAAGCTGGAGTTCACCCCGCAAAACGAACCGGTGGCGGTGCACGTGACCTGCAGCACCCAGCACCTGGGTGAAAGCCAGGCGCTGATCGACCTGGCGCGGCGCTGCAGCACGCAAGTGGTGATCCCGGAAGGGATTCACTGTTGCGGGTTTGCCGGTGACAAGGGCTTTACCACACCAGAGCTCAATGCCCACTCACTGCGCAGCCTGAAGGACGCGGTACAGCATTGCAGCGAAGGGATTTCCACCAGCCGGACCTGTGAGATCGGGTTGTCCAGCCACAGCGGGATCGATTACCACGGGTTGGTTTACCTGGTGGATCGCGTCACCCGCCCACGTACCCTCTGATCTGCCCGCTGATTCGCCGGCAAACGCTGCCCCCGGTGGTAGCAACTGTCTTGCTCAACCTCTAAAAGCTGGCGCGATCCCTGTGGGAGCGCGCAGTTCTTCAGGCCTGCGCTTTACCTGTGGAAGCAACCGTCTTGCCCAATTTCTAAAAGCCGGCGCAATCCATGTGGGAGCTGGCTTGCCGGCGATCGAGGGCACAGCCCTCGCCTACGCCCTCCACCCGTAAGACATTTCCTAACCTGCAACCAAATGCTTCAGGATTAAATGCTTTGGGATTTATCCTACGACCGCCGCTGCCGTTTCGCTGTTGTTGCTCACAACCATCAGGGCTAACTTCCCTGGGTCGTCATCTTTGACGATTTGGGTGTGAGAGCCCGCAAACTTCGGCAGTACTGCTATGGCAGCCGCAACGCGGGCAGGCTTCGGCCTGGCTGGCTTATGCCGATCTTTGCCGGTCTCTCACCCCGCGTTCGGCTGCCACCTTATTCTGTGAGAGGAAGACGAAGGGCAGCTCAAATCCAGCCACGATCGGATCTGCACCATGAAGAAAATCGTACCCGACCCACCCCGCTCCAAACTTCTCACCAACCCTTACTTCTCCATCCACACAGACATGCCCCCTCCAGATGCCCTGGCCCACGCCAGCGAACTGCTGCGCGGCGTCGCCGAAACCATCGACGAACACTGCCGCACCCACGCCGGCGAACC
>NZ_RHQR01000004.1:269222-270874 GCF_003936645.1 Pseudomonas sp. p106 | reverse complement strand
GCCCTGGCCCACGCCAGCGAACTGCTGCGCGGCGTCGCCGAAACCATCGACGAACACTGCCGCACCCACGCCGGCGAACCGGGCCTGAGCATGCTCAGCAACGCCGAGCATGCCTGCGAGACGTCCAGAGCCCTGATCGAGCATGCCTTGACTGGCCTCTACAACGCGCAAAGGCAGAGGTGACTCAATGAATGACACGTTGAAAAACGTCACCACAGCCGGCAGCGAAACCTTCGACCTGTTTCGCCTGCAACCGGGCGTGCCTTTCGAGCACGCCTTCAGCCAGCTATCAGTACTGCTCGGTTGCATCCGCCACCTCACCACCGAAGCCGAAATGGAAAACGACCGCAAGGCCGGCAGCGCGGCGCGCATCCTGAGCGAGATGGCCAAGGCACTGATCGACGACATCGAGCTTGGGCTGAACAAATCCCACTGATGCCACCCGGGCCGCGCTGCGGCCCAATTGCCGGCGATCGAGGGCACAGCCCTCACCTAAGCCCTCCACCCGTAAGACATTTCCTAACCTGCAACCAAATGCTTCTGGATTAAATGCTTTGGGATTTATCCTACGACCGCTGCTGCCGTTTCGCTGTTGTTGCTCACAACCATCAGGGCTAACTTCCCTGGGTCGTTTTCGAACGACAGGGTGTGAGAACCCCGTAAACATGACAGCAGCCTCGTAATGGCGGCCCTGCGTGGGCAGACCTCGGTCTGGCCGGATTTCCCATGTTTACCGGTTTCTCACCCCACGCATGGCTGCCACCTAATCCCGTGAGAAAGGATCGCGTAGGCAGCTCCTGTTGAGTAATCAAACTGGGATCTGCACCATGAAGAAAATCGTACCCGCCCCACCCCGCTCCAAACTCCTCACCAACCCGTACTTCTCCATCCACAGCGACATGCCCCCTCCAGACGCCCTGGCCCACGCCAGCGAACTGCTGCGCGGCGTCGCCGAAACCATCGACGAACACTGCCGCACCCACGCCGGCGAACCAGGCCTGAGCATGCTCAGCAACGCCGAGCATGCCTGCGAAACGTCCAGAGCCCTGATCGAGCATGCCTTGACTGGCCTCTACAACGCGCAAAGGCAGAGGTGACTCAAAGAATGACGCGTTGAAAAACCTCACCACAGCCGGCAGCGAAACCTTCGACCTGTTTCGCCTGCAACCGGGCGTGCCTTTCGAGCACGCCTTCAGCCAGCTATCAGTACTGCTCGGTTGCATCCGCTACCTCACCACCGAAGCCGAAATGGAACACGACCGCCAGGCCGGCAGCGCGGCGCGCATCCTGAGCGAGATGGCCAAGGCGCTGATCGACGACATCGAGCTTGGGCTGAACAAATCCCACTGATACCACCCGGGCCGCGCTGCGGCCCAATCAGCGGCGACACCCCGCCACACACCATCATGTCGCCAAGCCAGCACCCCGATTGAACCCTCGGCAAACCCCAACAGTCCACCCTTACAGGCCCACCTTCCAGAGGCCTTCAAGGAGACACCCATGAAAGGTACCGCGCTTTCGGCCCTCTTCGCGGCCGCTACCCTCCTGGCTTCACCGGTGTTCGCTGCTGACGACCTGTGCACTATCAACCTGCAGAAGATCGACAACCAGATGGCCACCGCCGGCGCCACCTCCGAAGGCCTGGACAAGGC
>NZ_RHQR01000004.1:232629-269212 GCF_003936645.1 Pseudomonas sp. p106 | reverse complement strand
GGCCAAGGCTGCGCAGGCGTCGGGCGACACCAAAGAATGCATCGCCATCTCCACCAAAGTGCTCGAACGCCTGGAAAAAACCGACAAGGGCAGCGGCTCGGCCGGTGGCAGCGGAAGCTAAGCTTTGAGCGGGCGGCAAGAAGCGGCTGTCGACGCCGCCCGCGCAAAGGCGTATACTCAGCAGCATGTGCCGAAAGGTACGTCAGCTAGAGCTGAGTGTGGGGCCGATTAGGATTCGACGCCGGTAGCGAAACTCTAGGTGCATGCCGAGTTGGTAACAGAACTCGTAAATCCACTGTTGCAACTTTCTATAGTTGCCAATGACGAAAACTACGAGGGTTACGCTCTCGCTGCGTAAGCAGCTGAGCCCGCTCTCCTGGTAGCTTCGGCTCCAGCAATCATCAGGGGATGCCTGTAAACCCGAAATGATTGTCATACAGAACAGGATCGTCGTGTAGCACGTTGGGGGCAAAGCGACTAAAACTTACCCAACTCGTCCAAAGCACCCTGCCCGTCGGGCGGCTGCGGATTAACTCAATAGACACGGCTAAGCATGTAGTACCGACAGCGGAGTACTGGCGGACGGGGGTTCAAATCCCCCCGGCTCCACCAAATCCTAAAGAAGAAGACGCCCTCGGGCGTCTTTTTTTGTGCCTGAAATAATCAGATCGCACCTGCTTGACGTTACAGATCGTTTCGAAATGCAGCGAAAAAGTCAGATTTATCCCCTTTCTTGTAGTCCATTTCCCAAAGATACTCTCCAACCCTGTTTTCCGTTGCGGTCGCTTTTCCAGGGTCTTAGTCTCGGTGCGTCGTTGCACATCAACGGCATGACTTTGACAGGTCGCGACGGTAAACAACAAAACGGTTCGTCGTTATGGCGGCTGTACGTGCGGGCACGCTTGCGTGCGCCGGAACTTGTTGTTTCCGCCGGTCTGTCAACCCGCGTACAGCTGCCACCCTCTGTTTGACAGCAGACGGTGACGGCCCTGAAATGGAAGCAATCATGTTGAAGATAGTCCCCGATCCACCCCACCTACTCCACTCCCTGGAAGACACACTGATGATGGCCGCTGACTACGCCTTGTGCGCCGAAGTCGTCGCCCAGCAGGCAATGCAGATGCAGCCCAAGTCACCTGTGTCGTTGTTGATCATGACCTCAATGCACGAGCTCGAGGCGCTACGCACATTGCTCGAAGCGGCGCTGGTCCAAATCCAGAAATCCACCGATCCGCAGACGCTGCACTGACCCGCATCATGACCTGCCTGGCCTGACTCTCCCGCACAACGATGAACTTGTAGGCGTCCGGCTTGCCGGCGATAGGGCTAGGCCAGGCGACTACGACTTCAGGGAGATCAAACAGTGACCACCGAAGAAACCAAATTCACCGTCGGCAAAACCACCTTCTTCCAAGGCGAAAACCAGACCCACGCCCTTTTCCGCATCGCAGCCGGCATCCCATGCCAGGCCGCCCGCGAGCAGGCCTCTGAACTGATGGGCTATGCCCGCGACCTGAGCATCGACGGGCTGATGGAAGACAAACCGCAGTTGCTCTGGGCCTCGCACTACCTTTGCGCCTTGGCAAAGGCCCTGCTCGATGATGCAGAACTGGGGATGATGAAAACTTGAGCGCTACTCTGTGCAGGCTAAGCGTGCTCCCGTAGTAGAAGCTAGCTTCGCCAAGTTGCTCCCCGTGTTTTCCACTACCCCTATCGGGCCAATACAAGCGCTGCCATTGGCGGTACCCAGGTACCAAAGTCTTCAATACCCATCCCACTCGATGCGGTGGTTCTTCCAAGGGCGATCAGCATCCGACAGCTTCCTCGGTGTTGGGTGCTCTCTAACCTCATGGCCATCGTGCGCCAGCTACCCATTACCTAGCTGCCCTGCAGCAACCTATCCGCTTGGCCGAATCTTGCGCCAACCTGTGCCCGTCTCTTTCTCTGGACAGAGACGGGCACTTCGAACACTGCTGCAGCCTTGATCACACAAGGCTTTGCGGCATTCCCCCCCCGTGACAAACGCCGATGTAACCAGCAACAACTGTAGATGATGATGCCGCAGACCAGGGAATTGACTGCACCTGACTGACAATCGTATATCCACTGTCATCGCAGTTCTGCTTGCACCCAGCTCAGGATCTCGCGGCACTGGTCTCGTCAGCCAATGCAGCCTCCGCCCGCCCACCGCTATCGGTGCTCAGGAGGCCAGATCATGAGATGCCCTAGCTCTTGGTCGTAAGGAGCCGCCAGTTCCGCATCAGTGGACACCCTCACAGGTCGCACGGGCCTTGATCCCTGATAACACTAAGCATTCTTGGCGGGATGATGTGAGGGAGAGATCGGTAATTTATGGAGGACGTCTATGCAACTGCGCGAAGTACAAGGGCCACCACGCCCCTTGTGGGAACAGCAGATTACGCCCCTACCCCAGATCTGTTGGGGCCTGCCGTGGAACGCATGGCCGATGTGATCGGCGTGCCCTGCGCCATGGCCGCGCAATCTGTTCTAGCCACGGCAGCTTTGGCGAGCCAGGCGCACGCCAATGTTCACCTCGACGGCCGAATCTATCCGTTGTCGCTGCACTTGCTGACAGTGGCTTGCTCGGGCGATCGCAAAAGCGCAGTGGACCATGTTGCGTTGCAGGCCGTATGCGACTGGGAAAGGCAGCAGTGGATCGCTTATGGCGAACAGCTCAAGGCGCACCGAGCTGCAATGAGCCTCACCGCGAAGTCACCGATCTCGAAAAAGTCAGCACAGCTAGCGCTGGACGCCCAACCTGAACCTGTCCAACCAAGACTGCTCACTGCTGAGCCGACCATTGAAAGCCTGGTCAAAAGCCTGTGCCACGGCTTGCCCAGCATGGGGCTGTTCAGCGATGAGGGCGGGCAGTTTTTGGGCGGTAGCACCATGAGCAAGGACAACATGATCAAGGCGATCACTCATTTGTCGACGCTGTGGGACGGTAGCCCGATTGATCGGTCGCGCGCGATGACTGGAGAAAGTCTGCGTGCCTACGATCGCCGCCTCAGCATGCACTTGATGCTTCAACCCCGCCTGGCGGACCGCTTGCTGCAGGACGCTGATATCAAAGACCAGGGCATCCTGGGACGCTGTCTGATCAGTTGGCCAGAGCGTCTGGTTGGACAACGACTGTACAAAGCCATCGACCTGACCCGAGATCCAAAGGTGCACCTGTACCAGCAGCGCATTGCCGCGCTGATGCAGAAGCCTTGGTCAAGGCAGACAGATGGTGGCCTCACACATGCGGTCATAGAGTTGAGCCCACGCGCCCGTGAAGCATGGATTGCCATTCACGACACAATTGAATGCGAGTCAGGGGAGTTTGGCGAGCTGGTCAACGTCCAAGCTGCAGCGAGCAAAGCCGCCGCGAACGTACTACGCATGGCTGGTGTGATGGCGGTGGTTGAGGAATCGACTGTATTGGAAGACATGCACATTCAGCGCGCCTCCACGCTGATGGATTACTACCTGGCCGAGAACCAACGCCTGACTGAACAGGAACCACTGAATAAGCTTCGCGCAGAGGCTGATTGCCTGCTGCGCTGGTTGATAAAGAAGAACTGGCCACCGTTTCGCCTGCGCGACCTTACGCGCAACGGCCCCCGCTTTGCCCGTAAAAGCACGCGGCACACCTTCGAGTTATTGCAGCAACTGGTTGCCCATAACTGGCTGGACAATGACGGGGACATATTCGAGGTGCGCCATGTTCCGACTCAATGACGCCGTGCGCCGCTATCGGGCGCAACATTGCTTGCCGACCGAGTTACGGAGTGTCGCCGCCACGGCCACCACTTTGTCGCCACGTGCCAATCCAGATGCGGCGAGGGATGTCGCCAGTGTCGCCGCTGTCGCCACTCCAACATCCGAGTCCATCGACCTCGCTCGGCTTATCGAGCAGTTGCAAGAAGAAGGAGCTTCGCTGCAACGCAGCGAAAACGCCCTTCTCATCCGCCCAGCACACTGGGGACAGTTGGACAGCATCGGTCCCCACTGGAAAGCCCTACTGCTGCTCCTACAAACCAACGATCAAGGTAAAGACAATGGCACTGGTCGGACGGCGTGACGGTCGCAACTTTGGCTACGGTCGCCAGCTGAGCTACGCCGGTCGGCAAGCACTGGAGGATCTGTTTGCCGGCGGTCATTTCGCCACCGTGAAAGCACACAGCGATCGCTGGCAAGCCTTCGTGCGCTGGTGTCGGTCAGAGGACGGCCCCGGTTACAACGATGCACGCCAGATTGATCGACAGATGCTGGAGGACTACGTCGCATACCTGCGCCAGCAGATCCAGCAAGGCGAACTGTGCATCGCCACCGCGCAAAACCGCCTGAGCAGCGTTAACCGAACCCTCGCCGCGCTGCGCGGTGATCAGGACGTGAGAGTCATCAGCCCAAGCCAGGCGCTGGGACAACACCGCTCCAACGTGCGCACCCGTGTGCCGGACGGCCAAGATTATCAGGACGTACAGCGAGTGGCGCTGTCGCTGGTGGAACACCAACACGAGCGGGTGGCCGCTATCATCATGTTGGCCCGGACTACCGGTATGCGCCTGCGCGAAGCGATCCTGGCGAACCTGCCGCGCTTGCACCACGAGGCCGAGTCGCTTGGTCGCATCAATATCCAGGAAGGCACCAAAGGCGGGCGAAGCGGGGCATCGGCGCCGCGTTGGATCATAGCCAATGAAGGGGTCAAAGCATCACTCCAATTGGCGCGCAACGCATCGCCGACCGGCAGCCACAACTTACTACACCGGGCCGAAACCTACGCCGCGTTCTTACAACGGACGGTGCTCCCCGCTCGCGAAATTCTGCACAAGCACGGTATAAAGGGCTTTCATGAACTGCGCGCGGCCTACGCTTGCGAACGTTACGCGCAACTCACCAGCCGTGCTGCACCAGTCAATGATGACCACAGCTACCGCATCGACCGCGATCTTGATCAGTGGGCGCGTCAACAGATCAGCCTTGAACTTGGACACTACCGGATTGATGTAGTGTCGGCCTACATTGGTGGCCGATCATGAGCAAACCCTTTGATATGGCGCTGTTCCTCAGCGGAGTATTGGGCGGCTCGAAGAGCACCCAGCAACGACATCTACGGCAAGCGCGAATCATGCAGGCCGCCATCCAACGGAGATGGCAGCGAGACAATCCTTGGACTTGGCAACTCAAACATTTACGCTGGTTTCTTACTCAAAACCTGCAGAATCATTCCGATCACAGCCACTACTATTATCGGCTCACTGCCCGACTGGTGTGCAAACGCCTAGGCAAAGACCGAAAGAAACTCCTATGACTTAAAGCACTTGAGTATGCTTGATTTAGCCACACTCAAACGAAGAGTCAAAGTGGAGTCTTCGCCGCCAGCAAGACCATATGAACCCTCAAGAACACCTGCAACTCGCCGCATCAAGCCTTCCATGAATCAAGATCACAACACAAATTATCGAACAAGAACTCTACAACTTTAGCTCGCCCATCACCCAATGCTGAAGCAATAGTAAGCACCGAAACCAACATAGAGTTAACGACATGCAAATCAGTTACATTACCAAGGCAACTCAATACTTCCTCAAACTTCTCGAGCATAGTCGTTTGAGTAAAATTCAAACCTTGAACCACATGCGTGGAAGGAGTCAAGTAGAGAATGTTCGCACGCGCCCGCAAGCCATACGCCTCAGTCAACATACCATAACCTTCGGAAGGGAAAGCCGCATCTTGCCCTGCCAGCCTTCTCAGTGCCTCCTGAAAAGCCATGGACAAATGAAGAATAAGCTCTGAGAATTCCTTTACACTGACTTCACTGTCCAGTGCTGCAGATTTACTTGAGGACTTTAACACAGTCATAACACCTCCAAAAATTGGCAGCATCTACTCTTCAACTAGCTATTAGTTCCGAACTCCTGAGCACCCTAGTCAAATGATCAGTCAGGAGATGAATGTCACCATGTAGATTTTGGATTCCATTCCACGGCCGGTTGCCAGTTTTGAAAAGCCAATCCCCCGAACCAGACGTCCAAGCAGTATAGCCTTGCAGTTTTTTCAGGCCTAACTTAAACACTGGAGCCAATGGTACTCCTGTAGCACACAACTGTTCCATGACGAACCCCATAGAGATAATCCCTGCACTATGGACGAGGCGCGAACTTTTTGGCGTATGCCCATGCCAAGCATCTCCAAACACTTCTTGGACCGCCTGGAAAAATTCGCTAATAGCTAAAAAACAAAGATCTTCGCCACCCGAAAACTCAATAACCTCTCGGCAGTAACCGTCGGAAAGGGAGTTCATCACCAACTTTTGAAGCGAAGTATCACCTAATACGCCCAGAGGGTTAGTATGCTGCTTTATTTGCCCTTGCAACGAAGACCTATCGTCATAATTCAGCATTTCCACGATACGAGCAGCTCGGGAGCGGGAAGTCATTCTAAGTGGAAGACCACTCACTCCTGGAAGCAGTTCGTAAACCAAAGATTTTGGCAGTGGACTTGTATTATTAACTAGAATAAATTGCCGACGAAGTTCTTCCTGACTCTTACAGACAAGGGCGGAAACGAGTAACTGGAACGAACTTCCTTCGATCCCAGCCAACGCAGAAAGACGCTGCTGCCCATCTACAACGAACCCAGGCGGACCGGATGAAATGTCCACTTCAATTTCTGCATAAGCCCCAGTCCCCTCAACCACCTTTACTCCACCGGTGAACGCTAGCACCACTGAATTGGGCATTACCGCATCTGGACGAGTCAGGTAATCGCGGATCTCTCGTATGTGTTTGGACACCTGAGGCCGCTGGAATCCATTAAGAATTCCACGATCATCACGCTTGACTCGGTCGATGCTAGCGATCGCCAAAATCTGCTCAACCGTCGCCGCAAACGATACCACCTGGTGGCTTTGGCTCTGTAAGGCCTTGATTGCGCTGAACTTAAGCAATGAAACTATTCCTTCTTTGAGCGCCCTCCAACAGAGGGGCAACAGCACTTTTCAGGCCCTTATACCAACCTAAACGCACAAAAACCAGACAATTTTCATGGCCTAAGCAGTTATTCAATGCTAAATTAGCAACCCCAGATAAATGCAGAACCATCACCACAAAGGTTTGCAGTTTTTCGTATGAGAACCGTCATCATTACCAACTGCACCAATCGAAAGCGCCTTGATGGCCTGCCCTCGGTGGTGCTGAGCGACGAATGCTTCCCATCGCTTGCAGCTATGGCGCAGGCGTGGAAGGAGCGAGTCGACGAGCGTCCTGCCACTCAGACGGCATCTTCACTTTACCTGGGTAGGAGCGTTTCCGACGCGAAGTGCGTCGCTACGAGGCTGGGAGCGAGGCTAATGTTCGCGTCGACCGGCTTAGGGTTGGTTGAGAGCGATCATAAGTGTCCGCCCTACGACCTGACTGTGTCTCAAGATCCGAATTCTATCATCCCACACCTCGAAAAATGGGGGCTCCGCGCGTCAGACTGGTGGGAAGCCGTGAATGGCACCCGTGAAAGAGCAAGCGCCCTAGCTGATCTCGTCAGCCATCCAGACATCGATTTAACGCTGATCGCACTCACTTCAAGCTACGTTCAGTTGATAGCTGCAGACCTCGAAAAAATAGAGGATGCACACATCGACAAGGTCAGGATATTCACTTCGCGCCCAGGCATTGAGATGCTTCCCCGTCGCTTGCGAAGCATGGCGATGCCCTATGACGAACGACTTGAAGGCTCAACACTACCAGGCACTCGCAATGATTTCCCTCAGAGAGCCATGCGTCACTTCGTTGAGGTTCTTGAACTGTCGAGTGCTCCTGCAGAAGTCGCTCGGAAGGCCGTCTCCGAAGCGATGAATGATTTGTCGCCAGCCAAAATGACTGTCCGACGTCGCGCATCGGACAGTGAAATTGCCTACATGCTCGAGTGTGTGTGGTCCGACTACAAAGGCAGTTCCACCCGCTTGTTACGCTACCTAAGGGATGTGGCCCAAGTCTCGTGCGAGCAATCGCGTTTCCGGAAAATCTGGCGCGACATCAAATGCCAGGACAGCATAGAGAGCAAAGCATGACGAGCGAAAATGCGATTGTGGTGCGTGCACTACGCACCACTCAAGGCGACAACCTTGATGTATACGCATTATTCATCAAAGGATCTGACCTGGTCCGGATTGCTGACATTACCCGCCTTTCTCGCGAAGACAGTAGCCCCCTCAAGGGCTTCCAGCGCCCCGAGATTAAAAACCATGTCAAAGGGATTACCGAGTACCTCAATCAGGGAAACGTGCTCTTCCCCAACGCAATCATCCTGGCGCTGTCTCCGGACCTACGCTTCGTTGCCGCACGCGGAAGCAAGCCGACCGGCGACGCGGGGCTCTCGCAAGCGGGTACCCTGACGATCCCTATTAGGGAGGAAGGCTTGAGATCTGCCTGGATCGTGGACGGGCAACAGCGCTCGATAGCGCTAGCGAAAGCAGCCAATTCAGATCTACCAGTTCCAGTGATCGGTTTCGTATCTGACAGCCTGACCACCCAGCGCGAGCAGTTCATTTTGGTCAACAAAGCAAAGCCCTTGCCTACTCGACTGATCAATGAACTACTGCCAGAGACGGGCGGTATTCTTTTACCCCGCGAGCTGAGTGCTCGCAAAGCTCCGGCTGAGTTATGCGGGCTTCTTAGCCGTGATCCTAACTCTCCTTTCTATAAACTCATTAAGCGGTCGTCCGAGCACAATTGCAAAGCAGTTATCACTGACACTGCTGTCATCACGATGATCCGGAACAGCATTAGTAATCCGCTGGGGGCATTGGCTCCGTACACCTCAAGCAGAGACGGTGCAGCTAACGTTGAGTCCATGTATCACCTGCTGACAACCTTCTGGCGAGCTGTCCGCGATACGTTCCCAGAGGCGTGGGCACTTGAATCCAAGAACAGTCGCCTCATGCACTCTGCAGGGGTAATTGCCATGGGCGTCCTTATGGATCGGATCTACGCCAAAATCGGAGGGCAGCGCGAGACCTACGACGCCATACTGAATGAACTGAGCAGAGTCGCCCCCTACTGTGCATGGACATCAGGTCAGTGGCCGATTATTAATGCCCAGTGGAATGAAATCCAAAGCACCCCCCAAGATATCAAGGTACTGCAAGAGACCTTGATCCGCCTCTATATGACCAGCGCTCACCAATGAAATTCTTATACGCCGACACCCAAGACTATGTAGACCCGGACTACGACTTCATCAACGATCGAAATGCGCCGGGCCGTAAGAGATACTGGGATGACCGTTATGCGCACGAAATGATGTCCCCTATCCCTTATGACGGACTCTTGGTTTCGATGAGCGCTGTGCGGCCCGCAAATGGGGTCGCTAACTCAAAGGTTCGGTATTCAACTTCCGAACAGCAGCGTTTCCTGAGAGAGGGTGTGCGTAAATTTCTACGACTCGATGGCGTCCAGTTCAAAGACACTATGGTTTTGGGCGACTGTGGGGCTTTCGCCTATGTAGAGCATCCGACCCCTGCGTATAGCCCAAGCGAGGTAGTAGAGTTCTACTCAGATGCAGGATTCACCCACGGTTGCTCGCCGGACCACATTATATTCGACTGCGACTCCAGCAATCCTCCAGCGGAGAGTCAGTCGGAAGATGTGCTGTTTCGATACGAAATCACACTAAAAAATGCGCAAGAATTTCTGCGCCTGGTGAAAGATGCGGGATGGCCCTTTGAGCCTCTAGGGGCAGTGCAGGGTTGGTCTCCACAGAGCATGGCGAGCGCTGCCAAACAACTTGAAGAGATGGGATATCGCTACTTGGCAATCGGGGGACTAGTTCCTCTAAAGGTCGATCAAATTCATGAAGTTCTGAAAGCGCTTCGTGCGATTCTTAAGCCAGAAACAAATATTCATCTCTTGGGCTTTGCCAAAGCCGAAAACATACATGAATTCACTGGATATGGCATTACCAGTTTTGACTCAACGTCCCCCCTCATACGCGCATTCAAAGATGCAAAATGCAACTATTACATGGGCACCACAACAAGCAAACTGGATTATTACACCGCCATCCGCATCCCTCAGGCCATTGAAAATCCACGCCTTATGCAGGGAATAAAAAAAGGCACGCTAAGCGCAGAAGAACTACAAGAAAAAGAAAGATTGGCACTATCAGCAATCCGTGAGTACGACAAAGGCCTGCTCGACTTTGACTCAACCCTAGGAGTGCTAGTCGACTATCTCCGGCTAACACTGTCGGGATCGATATCATCACCAGCAGAAATGGAAAAAGAAATAGCAAAACATATCCGGCTGATCTCACCCACACTGAGAGATAAGCCGTGGCAAAAATGCCAGTGCTCGATTTGCCAGTCAACTGGCATCGAAACCATTATATTTAGAGCAAGTAACAGAAACAAAAGACGCGGGTTTCACAACCTGGGCGTTTATCACCGCCACCTTCAGAAAACTCTGGAATCTTCGAAACAATGATCTATCGATTCAAGGGTGTGCGCGCCCAACAGGCATCCGGGCATGACGTATTTTCTTTCGCGGCCACTCCAAATGACATTTTAGAATTTTCTGAAATTGAGAGAGTCGGACGCAATGAAGACGGTCATCTTAAGGGTTTTCAGCGCCACCAGGTGGCCTCGCACATTAGAGATATTCGCGACTACCTTCAACGCGATGATGCATTGCTCCCTAACGCGATCATCTTAGCCTTTCTAGATGGAGTCACAATTAAAGACCTCGGCGAAGGCATCGTAGAAATCGTCATTGAGACTACTGATTCCAAGCCAGGCTTTGTGGTTGATGGCCAACAACGACTCAGTGCCCTTGCGACGATGGAAAAGCCTGGGTTCCAGGTGTTCGTATCTGCATTGATTTGTAAAGACTACAACGAATTACGACAACAGTTTGTGCTTGTTAACAATACGCGACCGCTTCCAAAGTCACTGATTTATGAACTTCTACCAACTGTTGACGGCTTACCCGAACGATTCACCAGTCGCAAATTCGCAGCTCACATTATTGATTTATTAAACTTCTTGCCGAACTCCTCTCTGTTCGGCGAGATCAAGCAACATACAAACCCCAAGGGAGTTTTAAGCGACATGGCGATGCAGAAGTTCGTAATGAACTCTGCTAACGATGGCGCCATTCGTAGCTTCATGAAATTTGATGACTTTGAGGGGCGCAGCATCGAACTTATCAACAATTTCTTTCACGCAGTGCGCGTGGTTTTCAGATCGGAGTGGGAAGGACTAGCTCCCAGAAACTCACGTTTGAAGCACGGGGCGGGCCTAGTATCGTTGAGTTTCGTTATGGAAATGCTTTACTCCGAGCAAGGTTCGGCCAGCAAAGAAGAGTTCATCAAAGGCCTCAGACTTTTGAAACCTCACACCGCATGGACAAGTGGTGAATGGCATATTTCAGAAACTGACCAACGCCCCTGGAACGGTATCCAAAACACCCCTACTGATATCGGACTACTTACGAAGTACCTGACCGAAAAGCTTAAGCACGAACTGAAGCGTCGCTAAGTACACGCCCGGTTCTGAGGATGGGAATATGCATAAAAAAGCCTTAGTTTTATTTTCAGGCGGGCAAGACTCCACAACCTGCCTTGCCTGGGCGCTAGAGCGCTACGAGTACGTTGAGACTATTGGCTTTGATTATGGCCAGAGGCACGAAATAGAACTCCAGTGCCGGATAAATATCTTGCTGGAGATACGTAACAGATTCCCGAACTGGGCTAAGCGACTTGGCGATGATCACGTACTTGATCTTAAATTACTCGGCCAGATCAGCGATACGGCGATGACAGCCGAGAAGACAATAGAATTTGAGAAGAACGGGCTTCCCAACACTTTTGTCCCTGGGCGCAATCTGCTGTTCTTCACCTTTGCTGCCGCCATCGCGTATCGACGAGGACTTAGCGTACTAGTGGGCGGAATGTGTGAAACGGATTACTCAGGCTATCCAGACTGTCGAGACAACACGCTGAAGTCGCTGCAGGTGTCTCTCGGCCTTGGCATGGATTTACCGTTGGTTATCGAGACACCCTTGATGTGGCTGGATAAGAAGCAGACATGGGACTTGGCTAAAGACGTTGGCGGGCTTGGCTTTGTCGAGTTTGTTCAGGAGGAAACCCACACCTGTTACCTAGGCGACCGTCAGCGTCGACATGAGTGGGGATACGGGTGCAATGACTGCCCAGCTTGCGAGTTGCGCCGAAACGGCTTCGAGGCATTCCAGCGGGATAACGACGTATGACCTACAGCGTTAAGGAAATTTTCTACACCTTGCAAGGAGAAGGGCTTCGAGCGGGCCGGCCAGCTGTATTCTGTCGCTTTGCGGGGTGCAATCTCTGGAGCGGCCGGGAAGCCGACCGCTCCCAAGCGGTATGCCAGTTCTGTGACACCGATTTTGTTGGTACAAACGGAACCTCGGGAGGTAAGTACCTGAGCGCGGAGGCCTTGGGCGAGCGGATTAGCTCGCAGTGGCCAGTTGGCCAAGCGCACCGTTATGTCGTGCTCACAGGAGGTGAACCGTTGCTACAGGTCGATGAGGACCTGATCAACGCACTTCATAACCAAGATTTCGAGGTAGCGGTTGAGACAAATGGGACCATCGCAGCGCCTGCCGGTATCGACTGGATCTGTGTCAGCCCCAAGGCTGGCACAGAGTGGGTACAGCAAAGCGGTGACGAATTGAAACTCGTCTACCCACAACCGGGGTTGCTGCCCGACACCATTACCGCCACTGACTTCGAGTACTACCTATTACAACCAATGGATGGTCCATTGCAACGGCAAAACACTCGATCCGCAATTGCCTATTGTCAAGCCAATACCAAGTGGCGACTGTCCGTGCAAACACACAAAATATTGGAGATCCGCTGATGTCCACACCTCCAATTGCCCCTCCGTCCCCTTCGCCCGCCGCTGAGTCCATGCTTAACTCGAATAGCAACACGGTTTGCGAATTGTCGCAGCGGTTCTACTTTGAGGCTGCCCATACATTGAATCGTGGCATAGAGACCGAAAGCAGTCGCCGCATCCATGGGCATACCTATGAAGCGGAGGTAACCGTCGCAGGCCAGCCAGATGCCACCTCCGGCATGCTAATTGACCTAGGCTACCTACGAAGCGAGATTGCACGTGTTCGCGAGATGCTTGATCACCGGCTACTTGACGAGGTGCAAGATCTGGGGCCGGCCACAATCGAAAACCTGTGTGCTTTTATCCGTAAGCAACTCGAAGATTCAGTACCCAGCCTCTGCGCCGTGATGGTGGAGCGCCGCCTCAGTGGTGACCGCTGCGTTTTGCGCTGGAGGAAATAATGACCTGTTTCAAAATCATTAAGTCCATAATACTCCAACACCTAAATAGACTTCCGCCCCACCCCCTCTATAAACTCACGAATGATGCTTGAAGCCCCCTTACCATGCGGATAGATAATATCTTTTCTTACACTAATCACAGGATAGAACGCCTGATGTTTTGAACTGCGAGATGAGAATACAAAATAATCTGCGGTTTTAGCTAGATGGCACAAGGCTGGCGTAGATGAATGATCGCTATTGATCTCAACCTTGAGCCCTTTAAAAATAATTTCCAGTACATCCCTGGCGCGACGCGCGGCCCCCTCTGTGAGGGTGTAGATAGCCAACAATTTTCCTTGTAAGTCAGGGACTGATCTTATCGCTGAGTCGGTATCTGAGTTAGAGTCTTTGTTATCGGTAAAGTCTGGAGTTGACTCACCGACCTCAAGAATTTCTCGCATTAGCACAAAGGTCAACTGGCGTACCGCTGGATCTTTAATTTGTCTCCAATGTTTTGACGCGAAATCCTGTAGCGCTTGCCAGACCTGGCGACGCAATGGCTCAACTGGGCAGGGCGCATCCAGTAGCACATCCACCGACTCCAGCATTTTGGAATACGCTTCAGGCCCTTTATTGACCTCCCACAGCATTAATATCGCGTCGATCAACCTCGTATATTCATCGACGGTGAACGGTTGCGCTAACATCAACTGTGTCAGTTGCGCGGCCAGTGACAGCAATGCTGGATTGACTATGGAATCAAGGGCTAGCAACTCTAACAGTTCTAACCAGAGAATTCCTCGGCAAGTCAGGTCCCGCTCCTCCAACCAATCCAGAAGCAGCGGCAGCGTGTTACGAAGAACAGCCTGCCCAGCAGGCGATCCGGCCTGGATACAGTGAAGCAACTTTTCCGCGCTAAAGGATTCAACTGTCCAATTTTCGCAGTACTCTTGTGCCTCACGCTCCAGCCCACCATCTAGCGATTCAGCATCATCCAAGCGCTGAAACCAACTATCCCAACCGCCTAGCTGTTCTTTAGAAAAGCGCTTCTGCATATCTTGCCAAATTGCAGTCATCATAGGAAATGACTGCAGCGGTTCAAACCAAGACACAGGCATGGCCTGCAACTGTTTCCACAATTGCTGCAATTCACCTAATGACACATCCAGCGATCGCTGCAGTAACGCTTGTACCGCTCCAGGCCCCTCCCTCTGACCTTTCGACTCACCGACCACCGTCTGTATATCAACCTCAGGTTCAACTACCTGAACTGATCCTGCCCAATGTAGTAGTTTACTTAACCAGTCCGAATCGACAAAAACGGGCGCATGCTGCTGAATCTGTACATTCCCCAACACAGCGGCACCAGCAATCCACAACTGCCAGTCTTGCTTAAAGCTTTCGTGAACCTCAAACAGCGGAACTGACATGAATAGCGGGTTTAACGGGAAGCACAAATCAGCCAACTCAACCCTGCTTTCCCCGGCTATCACATCAGTAATAAGCAGCCGATTAAGTCCCAGATGCCCCAGCGCTCGAAGCATTACGCGAACTAGCCGTAACGGTATACGACCGCCGAGTAGACTGGGCAAACGTGGATGGTTAATAATGTCCTGCCAACGGTCTGCTGAAGCCAATGCCTGCAACTCTAACGATAGCAGGTTAGGCGGACTGAAACCTCCCGAGTTCTTAAGCTCGCCGTAAAAGCGCCAAGCATTTTCGCCATCATGTAGTCGGTAGGCCAACATGAAATCACGCAGAACTCGACCTATTGGCCGTTTAGCCAATGACATAAGTGCGGGACGTTGACGATACAACTGCAGCACATTAGCAAGCACTGTAAATATTCGATGCTTCTGCTGCTCACCTACCCCGTCCAGCAAGTCAATACGCAGCAACCCTGCGGGTGAACGCGCTAGCAATGCACTTTGTCCCTCATTACTTGGAGTGCTGATAAGACCATACACAGGAGCGGTACCCGCCGTTCCTAAGAACGCCGAAAGTACCTGACGTAACTCCTCCAGCGCTCGGCCGTCCTCAGCCGCTGCGTAGAAACATAATTCCGGAGGTCGACTGTACGGCAACAATAGAGGCCACTTCCCGGCACAAGCACTTTCCAGCAAAGGTTCCAACAAACGCTGATGCGGTTGCGGGTATTTTCCGGCAATTACTTTTTCTGGATCGATCTTATTATCGACCGAGAAAAACGGTTGCAACCAGGCCGGCACTTCGCTCATGAACATGCCTCGAAGCGGTAATAATCTTCAAACTCCAGTAGCGCTTCGGAAATTATCTGCGGATTATTTGTCAACATGACGTGCTCGTCGTTGCGATTTGTACCGCTCCAAGTGTAGTTCATTGAACCCTTCAAAAAACAATTTTTAGTAAGCAGGCCTTTAGTATGAACCTGATCACTATACTGGTAACAAAAATCTTGATCGGCAACCAAGCGACCGCTCAGTTGTTGGACAAACCGACGACTGTGAACGTCGTCTCTGGTTACAATCCGCAACCGGCAACCACCGTTAACTGCTCGCGCCAATACCTCATTAAAACCAACCTCTCTACTACCCCAACCAGGTTCAAGTGCATCCCACTGCCCGGAACAGTTGTCCAGAACAGGAAAGTCACTCAGCCAGGGTGACACTAGCCATATAGGCTCTGGACGGAGTAATAGACCCGCCATTAACCCGCCAAGTACTTCACGAAACTGCCTACGACCCAGAGGGCCGTGTAAAAAAATTTGCCGCTGATCAGTCATGCTAAATCTCTTATTGAATGGCCTCAGCCAGTTCGATTCGCAGTACCACACCATCCTGCAACCGAGCCATAGCCCCGATGCGCGGATACAACCAAAGCCCTAAGTGATCAACCGGTTGCAACTGAATCTCAGCAATCAGTTGCGAAATATTGGTAATCTGTGTGCGCGGAAGTAGCAGGTCCGCACGCCCTGCTCGGCATAACACTCCATGCAACTCAGCCAGGTAGCCAGAGGAGAGTTGAACAAGCGGTTCTTGCTCTGCAAACAGAAAGCTGCCAAGTAAGCGTTCAGTGGAGGCAACACCGTTTTGGAACGGGTTGTAGTAACTCATCTCAGACTGACGAATGGCATTGCCACGTGGCCACAACAACCCCTGATTGCGGCACAGCCCTTGGAACACCTCAACAGCGGTTGCCTGCTTACCCAGATCTTTGGACGCAAGTGCATGAGCTGCGATATTTAGGGCCCATTCAAGGCCGCTATCAGCCTCCAACGCTCGCCAGGCGCTCAGTAATTCAAACAAGGCTGCGTCAGTGGAGTCATTGCTGCCAGGTCTTAGAGCTCTCGAATACAGCACACTCAAGAAACTGTGACTCAGGGCAAAGCCTTCGCTGAGCAGAAGTCGGTGCAGTTCTGCATTGGCTTCACGGCGATGCCGCAAATCACCGGCCCCTCGCACCGAGGCTAATGCATCAGCCAGACTGCCTCCTGGGACTACAAGCCCCAGCAATTGGTACAGATCAAAATCAATCTGTTCATAGTCACTTGGCTGTAGGCTACGTGCGAGAGTATTAAGAACGCGAAGTGGATCCTCGAAATATGCTTGCTCCAAGCGACTTATAATCCCGTTACCCCCAGCCTCCGACTCACTCAACCAGATCTCCAGGCATTCCTCCAGCCATACCGCATCGGCCAATACCGCCCGTTCTTCAACATCCGGCAGCAGCACGCACATTGTTCGCTGGGCAGCGGCAGCGAGAGTGTTGGCTAACAATGTGCGACTCCAGAGAGGCAATTCAGGTAGCAAATCTACATCCACCCACAGTGCACGGGCGCACTCCTGTAGGCAGATGAGCAGATCATCCCGCGCCAGTAACTCACGCAGATCCGCTTGCAATTTTTGCTCTTGCACAGAATCCAACTGTTCATCGGGCTGAAACAAACTCTGTGGAATTTTGCGCAAACGCTCAATACCAGCAGTCGTGTGCAACCGAGTTAGCGCACTGGTTAATGGTTGATCATCTGTGGGATCTATATCAAACAACTCTCCGGCCAAAGCGGCTAAGTAACACTCGGCAATCCAATTTGCCTTGAAGGGGTCACCACAAAGAATATCTTGTTGATCAACAAGATGACGGAAGAATAACGGGCGCAGTCCGCGTAAAACCTGTGGGCTTGCCAACATATCGCCAATCACTTGATCACTAATCTGAAAGCGCAAACGCATGCCATCGACCCACTGCCGCGCACCGATAGCTACAGGTTCACCGCTGCGCTGCCAGTCAAATCTCACCCGGGTATTTTCCCCGTTGTTAAACCGCAAACTGGCATTCGCTGCGGTGCTGAATCGCACCACCTCCAGAGGAGTCATTTGCTGGTGCAAACAGAAGGTCACATCGGTCAGATGTCTTCCCCAACTTCCGACTGGAGGCTCATGCACCTCAGTCAATGACGGCACACGAAACTCGGCTTGCCACACAAGTCGCGCGTTGCTTTTCTCAGTTAGGTTTAACTTCGTTTCGAGACGACGGGTATAGACGACGCTTGGGCGCAGTACTGTCAACGGGTGAGCAGCGCTACTGCCAACCAGGCCCTCATCACGTAACTGCTCGCCAAAAGCCTCACAAACCTCAAACTCGGACTGCTGATCGCCGCCAGGTTCAGGAACGAAACTTTCTGGAATTAGCCAGTCAGCATCCAAGTTACTGTCAATGGCATAGCGCTTGGAAATCCGTCCAGGGGCAAACTCGCGTAGAGCTTGGAAAATCGGCAAATCTGTCCACTCGACGCTCGCATCCACACCGCGCACCAAGGCAATAAACAGACTGGGTAAGCTCAATTCGGCAAACAGCGCTTCAGGGATAAACTCCGGTAGTGGTGAACTTCCTTTAGCCAAATCTACCCAGAGTTGGCCATTGGCTGACCAGTCGGTAACCAGTTTGCGCTGCAGAGCAGGTAACAACTCAAGCATAACCGAACGCGGCGGAGCCCAAAGAATACGCTGCAGAGCATCGTTGTCGACATGCAGGGCATCTTTCAAATAAGCAGTAAACTCATCTTGCAGGCTGCCTGGTTGCAGTAGTTGGTCAACTAAAACCAATAATCTCTTGCAACCACTCTTATTAGCCTGAGGCTTTCGCAGTATCGTCCAAACGGCGCCACTGCCTATTTGTTCACTTAGCCAGTCGAGTAGCGCCATAGCTGCTTGCATTTTCTGAATATGGCTGTTGTGTAACGGCAAACCTTGCCGCTTAATTTCTGGGCTAAGCAACTCTTCGTAGCGTTGAAATGCAACTCGATCGCGACCAAACTCGGAAAGGACTACCAACATCCAAGGGCGCATGGTACGAGAGCGACCTGCTCGGCCCTTGCGCTGCAAATATGACGCAACATCACGCGGCGCCTTGTGCTGCAGTACTGCCCCCACTGCTGGGTCGTTGAAGCCCACCTCAAGTGAGGCCGTGGCAACGACAATCTCAGCGTCAGCATCGACTCCTACATCTTGGCTTGATGTACGACCGACTACCGCGCGATCATCGTCACTGAGCAAATGGCCTATGTCAGTGCCCACCCTCCAGTCTTGCCCTAGACGAACACGTTCTAGAGGATGCACCGCTTCCTGCTCATCTACACCCTGCTCATTCTTCGGACCGCGCAAGCTAGCCAGTGTGGGGTGGTGAGGTTTTAGCCCCCACTTATTCGTACGCCATCCTTCGGCATCTGCTAGTTGGTGATAAAGACGATTATTGGCGTCCAAGTCGTCGGTAAAGACGAAGGTTTTACTCCCCCACGTTCCCTTAGAACAGCCCTTGCGGGCATCCAGAATGCGCCTAGTTAGCATGCTGGCCTGAATGGTGGTCGACAGCAAAGCAGTCTGTGAGACCGGATCACCGCGTAGCACCATCAGATACTCCGCACCTTGATCGATCATTTCATCAGGCAACGGTTCAACCAACTCAACATGCTCTTGGCGCGCCCCGACCAAGTCGGCAAAAAAGCGTGCAGCATCAGTCAAGGTTGCAGATAGCCCCACAAAATGGGGCCGGCATTGAGCGCGCTTCATCCAACGCCGCAGTAAGTACGCCGTCTGCGCCCCACTGCTACCACCGTAGGTGTGTACCTCATCAAGTAGCACTAGCGTCGGCCCTGCTTGCGGGCCAACACCAAAAAGGTGGTTACAACTAAAATCCCCAAGTCTTCGATTGAGCATCTCAGTGGTGGTAAACAAAATATCCGGCGGAAAATCTGCCTGGCAACGACGAGTCAAAGCTACTTCGTCATCGGCCACGCAGTGCCCGCAGCGATTGCATTTAACCCCTTTAAGGTTGGCACGCCATTCCATCTTTCCGCCGCAACTACTGCTGGAGCATCGCAGCAAGTCAAACGCCAGACTCGGTTTCTTCGTTTTAAAATCTACCCCAGCCCATTGCCATTCAGTAGGGGTATCACCATAGAGGGCGCCAATGCGAATCTTGCGTCCAATTCCGGCCTGCATCAGGCCATCGAGTTTACGGCACTGGGTCCAGGCCTCCATAAACTGGTCTTTGAGCAGTTCATTTCGCGGATAGATAGCTAGAATCCGAACCCTGGGCGTGTGATTGCCCAGCAGGTCCGCAGCAAGTGCGGCTAGTCCTGGCAAATAGAACGACAGCGTCTTTCCACTACCTGTACCAGCACAAACAATGGTGCCGGAGGCATGGAACTGTCCGTTGCGATGCGTACTGAATGCCTGCAAAATTCTCGATGTGGCACGGGTCTGAAAACCGGCCAAATCCAGTGGGTTTCTGGCCGATTCGAGTAATGACTCAATGGCTACCTTTAAATGTTCAGGGGCCTGCAGTCCCGACATCTGCAACCACTGAGGCAACAGTTGCGCTGGGGCTTGATTGCGTTTTGGGTAACTACGAGGTCGCCGCAAAAAGCGGAAATCCGAGACTAACGTACGAGAGCGATCTATCGGTTGCTTGAGAAACCACTGCCTAAGATTTCGATATAAGTGCGCCGCCTCGCCCATTCTCGTCCGGTAAACATTTGTTATGCCTTCAGGATGGGGGACCTCGATGAGCATCGCATGCTTACTTAACTCAATCAGCACATCATAAGGATCGTGATCTGGCAGTACCCCCTCTAGTATTGTAAACACCTCATCTTCGCTGAAAAAACCACCGGTATCGCCCCAAACTAATAGACTGGTTTCCTGCTCCTCTAACCTATCCAAACAAGCATGCAACTGCTCTAGATTAATGGTCATTATAAGCTTTCCGACTAACTGTGAACTGCCCCAAAAGATCATGTTTTTGAAGCCACTGTAAAGTTTCCAGCGTCATCAAGGAGAGCGATACCTGGCCAAGATTTCCAGGCTGATTAAGCCGGTTAAAAAAATTGCTGACATCTGTTGGCAGATCGAAATCCATCTGAGTCCGCAACTCCTGCATGCGCTCTGCCAGTTTACTTAACTCTTGAATACACCAAACGGTCTCAGGCACTTGTTTGGCTTGTGCCAAGAACTGTTTACGCAGAGCGACGTACTCCGTATAGAGCCTTTCGACGCCAGGAATCCCGCGCTGAGTATCAAGCATCACCTTTTCAACTCGGCATAAACTATCAAGTTGAATGGTCCATCCCGACCAACAAGACATAACTTTTTCTTCTAACTGAGCAGTCAAGTTTCCGAGCGCTACCTGTGCATTATTAAGAGCATCGTCCTGACGAGCCGCAGATTTTTTTTGCGACCAAACGCCAATGAAAAGCTTAAGACTGGCAAGTGCTTTGCTGCATTGCTCCTGTAGCTCTGCACTTAATTGCATCAGCTCAGGAGCGTCCGCCGGTAGCGCCTTGAGCACTGCGGCGTTGGCAACCATGGCTTTAAGGCTACTAGCGATATCTTGGAACCGCTCGTAAATATGCTTACAGTCCTCGATCGACTCACGGGACTGTCCAGCAGACTGACTCAACAGCAGTTCGCTGCGCAAGTTTCGGATCTGCTGTTCAAGCGCACTCATGACTTTCCTCCCACAGGTCAGTCACTGTTTCTGTCATTTCATCAAGTAGACGGGTCACACTATCTTGAGACTGTTTGAGAATATCTCCTCCCGACTTCTTATTTTCTGACTCCAGCCTAGGCAATACGTAACTGTAAAAAAATTTCCAATTCGTTAATACCTCCACTACTTGCTCCAGACGCTGACCGTCAATTTGGTTGACTCGTTGCAAGTGCCTAACCACATCCATTTCCTCGCGAACTGCAAGCAGATCTTTCACCACCCTCCAATTTTCACTGCCTTTCAAATCAACCAGCGAAGCCCGCATTTTCTTAGCGCTAGGGAAGCCTGGATTAACTGGGTAATGCTCTCCGCCATCGCTGATGTCACGAACTAGATCGGCCATCTCATCCAACAATGAACAAAAGACATCTTGTCGAGTGCAACCATCTAGAACCTCAACAACGCTGATTGAAGATCGCAGAGATTGATTTATTAAGCTCGACAATTTTGCAATTTGAGGATTTTGATATGTCTTGGCGTTCTTAAAAGCATTGAGAGCCAAGTCTCCATCCACTCCATGATCATTCGCGGAAACTAGTTTTAACCAGTCCTCACGCTGATCATTCCAGGCAGTAAGCACTTGCTCGCGCGCCTGCCTTAGCTCTGGAACAATTGCCGGAATTTCAAACGCACGAACTTCTTCACTTGTTCTAAGTAATTCATTTAATCGTTGACGATCATTATTGCTGTCCGCCAACAAACCCAGTGTTATGGCCGAGTGCAGTTGTTTGCCTAACAAGCTTGGCAAGATTTGTCGCGCCTCAACCGTCAGTGTCTGCAAGACATCTGGCACCCAACTCGCGGCAAAACTTTGATAGAGAAGAAAGTCCTCAAAACCGTTGGGATACCCCCATTCGATAGCCCCATTAAACTTCGGATTATAAAAATCGTAACGGAGTAGTGCGAGTGCTACGCCCTGCAAAAACTCTGATTTCTTTGGAATCTTAAAATCCTTTTCCAAACAGAACGATATCTTACTTCCCGTAACGTTACTTTCAGCATAAGGAAGATCTATCAGTACAAATGCTCCACTTTTTAGAGATAGCTTCTCCCTTATCCCCATCCAATCAAAGTGTGCATACTGCTCATATATCCACAAAAGCCCTGCACGTAAGATGCGAGCCTCTGTTTGTCCCAGTTTTTTCTTTCGCTGAAACCAAAGGGTGACGGACTCCTCCAACAGTTGCAGTTTTTCCTGATCGGCGTCCACTTGCTCTAGGGATACGCCTTTTAAAGCCCCTGATTTTTCATATCGACTTGAGGTTTCCGAAACCATACCCCTGCTCGGGGGAGCAACATAAACACTTACTCTATCCTTGAGTAACGCAGCCAGACCGTCTAGGCCGAAGACGCTAGCAACGCGACCATCCATCTTGCTTTGTAGATCCTCGACCGAGCGACTGTCATATCCCCAGATAGCCGCTACTGTTTTACAGCGCTCTGGCTTTTCAAGCTTCTGCAAAGCACCTGACAGTCCAGTCTTAACTCTAATTCCGGCAAAATCTGCAGGCGGAAACGCCTTCAACAAACATGCTTCCCGATAATCGCTAAGGGTGCGCAAGAGAATTTCGTTCAACACCTGCCGAGGATTAAACTTGAGCTCTTCATCGCCTTTACGACAAAAATTATCAGCCAGTGCTTCAATCGCATTACGATTGAAAGGGAAAAGAGGTATCCCACTGGACGCATAACCGAACGCTTTTAAGTCATCGCCATCATCATCGGAATCTGACCAAACTGGTGGCCACGAGTCGGACTCTCGAACCCGCCATGAAGATTTCAACACCTCGCTTCCATAACGGGCGGCATTCAGATAACGTCCGCAGAAATCGATAATCCGCTCTAAGGTCAACTCACGATCCTGCCCGTGCTCGCGGATATGCCACTCATACTGGGCGCGAGTTTTAATCGTATCCTGCCGACGCAGATATCCTTGGTAGCCGTCGGTTACCGCAATGGCCGAACGCAGAGTGCATAACTCCTGCTTACCATCACGCAGCGACTCTTCCAGCAGGCTATCAATCAGTACGTCCTCGATAGCGGAAATGGCCGCCATATCCTCTACCAACACCACCAGAGTACGATTTTGTTTTTTCAGTGAGCGACGAACCTCCTTGAATAGATCTTGAAAACCGCCACCGTTGAATTGAAAAAGATATCCAAAAACAGTACGTGTAGACTCACCAAGAACCTCGTTGAGTACCCGAGCAGCCCCCTCTCTGGCAACTTGATTAGTATTTAACTGAGTAGTACTGACACACTGCCGAGCGCTTAGAGACAGATCATCAAGATTAAAACTGAAATCAAGATCTCCGTCCTTGATCTGGTAATCGTTGCGAATCAGTTCATGATCGGTTGCCCCATGGGTAAGACGACTAGCAAACTGATAAATGCAATGCTCAGGGTTAAGCAGGTTCTTTTTAAAGTTAGAATCAGTTATTAACTCTGAAAGCCCTCGCCCAGGCAGGGTATAGGTTTGAATATCCCGCAGGCGCTGTTTCTCTGCATCACTCAACGTCACCTGGGATTCTGGATGCTCCCGATAATACGCCATCATCTGCGCAGCATCTTGGTGCAATTTATTCAGTTGCTGAGACATGAATGTCAGCAACAGATCCGCGACTGCCTCGGTCTTTAGTTGTTCACCAACAGTACTAATACGACTACGAGCTTGCTCAAACTCCTCACCCTCAAGCCCAGCCAATAAGAGTTCTAGCACCTGACGCAGGCTGGCATTTTTGGGAATGCGCACCACATGCCAACTATGGTAATCAGAGTGCAGTTTTAATTTTGCATCCATCCAGCGAATCAGGTGGGACTTACCCACCCCAGACCGTCCGATGATAGGGACTGGTCGCTCTATCGACAGAAAGTGATCAAGTAGATTTTTCTCATCGCATAGTTGGTCAACCCCTGCGCCGATACGCAACAATTGCATCGGCTCATGAACGGCCAGAAGCACATGTTCTGCCAGTTCTTCGGCCTCTGTACGGATGCACTGGGTGACATATTCTGATTGAGGCCAGTAATTAATCAAATTCATGCCGTCACCACTGGAACGTAAATAACATCACTCACAACTCGAGTCACTCCGCCAGGAAGTTGCAACTCCATACTAGAGGCGTCATCGGAGGCCTTCTCAAAACGCAAGCGGAAAGTACTCTCCAAACGAACTAATGCGTGGCTTAAAGCCGGACTGACGTGATGTTCCTTTCTTGGATGCCAACCTAGTTCTTGCATGAGAGGTTCGAGTAAGCAGCGAATGCGACCGTTATCCAACAGTGGTATTTGCTCGGCCAATCGCCCAATAAAAACCCTTATCGGTAATTTTTTTTCAACCGCAAACAGTGACTCTAAAAACGGTTTGATCGCACGAGTTGGATCAACAATGTAGCCTTCACGATAAGGCTCGAGAAAACCCAGAAAGTCTCCGTATTTTAAAAAAATAGATAACTCGTTAGTAACGTTAAGCCCGCGCGCCCCAGGCAGCCATCGATTTACCGCTTCTTGTCCATTCCCAATCCCCACCTCGTCCCCACCCATAAAGGTATAACCCTGCTGCACTAACAGACAGGTCATAGCCCGAAAAAAAGGCTCAATTCGATTACCATCCAAAAGCGCCTGATCAGTGCTTTCCCTAGCATTACTAATTATTACCTTTAACACTCTGTGCGCTAAATTTCGGTCTGTCGCGTCTTCAGATACAGAGATATTGCCACCGTCATCTTGCAGCCAGAGACCTTCCTTCAACCAAAAATCTAAATTCGGGTTAAATTTTCCTCGAGCATTTTCGGACTTAGGCAAAGAGTCAGGGCGAAAAATCTCCAATAAGTCAATGCGAGATAAGGGCTTATCTCTTCGCACTAATGCCCGATCAATGAGATTAAGCAACACCAAACTACTACCTGGGTTGGCATTGTTTACCATCGACATTACTGAAACTCCTGTGCAAAACTTTCTAGAACTTTACTGCCGGGGTGGCATTCCCACCAGGTGCGATAGGCTGAAGACGGGGCAGCCAATTTTTCAGGCGCGACAATAACTCTTGGGGGATCCTCAAAACTCGGCTGCGGCAAGTGGGTTTCACCTGGCATTAGTAACACCAACTCAATCCATCCCCCTGGATTATCTTGCGGATCAAGGGCACACCAGAACGGCAGCGCTTTCAAGGCGTCGTTTTGGTATATTTCATCCAGCACTGCCCTGCTGGCGCGTACAGCCTGAACTTGCCTAGTACGCAATAATTTTTGCATCCAGAAACGCCAATTGTGCAGCAATGCTTTAGTCGTAACCCTGGCGTACGACTCAGGTTGATAGCGGACCCGAAGTAACAGTGAAGATGGCATCCAATTAGGGATACGTGATAACTCTAAACCACGCAGATGAAATATATTCCCCAGTGTTGGAGTAAAAACTCCTCTCCCCTGACTACGACAACCAGGACATCCACCACAACTGCGTTCAGGGGGGATTCCGCTAGGACGATAGTATTCTTCCAACTTCGAGCATAGCGGTTGCTGCGTGTCTTTTAGCCATCCGGCTAAACGATCAAAACCATCTGCTCTGGCCTTTTTTTCCTGATCGCGACGCGGGGCTATCTGCTTCTGCCATACCTCTTGAGCTAAATGGGAGTCGATAAGAATCTGAACACCGATACGACTGAAATAATCCTCAAAATACTCTTTTATAATCCGCTCATTTTCTAATGTTAACTCGCCCTCGAACTGTGGCGGTTCAGGTGGAGCAAAAAACAGACGTATTAACCCCGCACGCTGCATCAACTGCAGGGTACGCAGATTCCACATTTCGTTACTTTTGCTATGACGAGGTAGGCCGCGGTGCAGCGCAGATCTAGAAATTGTGAAGTACTCACCACTGACCTCCCTACTTCCTAACAACATTTTCCAGCGTTCCACCCCCAACTCCGCAGAGATCAACTTCTCCTGCGATAGCCTTTCCGCAATATTCAACTGTCCCGGATGGTAGATAAGCCAAGACCAGCAGGCCGTGCCATCACGCCCCCCGCGTCCGGCCTCCTGATAGAACCGATCTAAACTCTCCGGCACAGTTGCATGCAGAACCGTCCGCACCCCGGACTTATCCATGCCCACTCCGAAAGCGGAAGTAGCAACTATGATATCCAGTTCGTCATTCCGCCACTTGACGATCAAGTCGTCACGTTCATCTGCAGCGGTTGATCCATAGAACAGACCGACTCTATTAAACCCCTCCACAAGCAGTAAACTCTTCCAGCTTTCAGCCTCTTTTTTCTTAGTGGTATACAAAATAAGTGGCCGAGGCAAACTCCGGAGCGCCTCTAATACAGCAAGTTGATGCTCTGCAGAGTCAGTAACTTTCAGCACATTAAAGTTCGGTTCTGGACGTAAGAAACTGCCATGGATTTCGATGGCTTGTTTTCCTTCCTGGACAAACGAATCCTTAAGCAACTGCAGGGTCGGATCACTGAAGGTTGCCGACATTAGAACGGTACGTACACCTTGCGGCGAGTGCTCCCTTAACGAGCGAAACAAGGGGGCCAGCAGTTGGAATTCCGGACGGAATCCAGCCCCCCAGTGGTCAATCATATGCGCCTCGTCGACAACCAGTGCCTCCAATCGTCCTTCCTGTGCCAACCGAAAAAGCGCCGGCCGGAGTTTGCCAGTAGCCAACTCGGGGGAACAAAACAAAATGCGCTGATCGCCGTCTTTTAAACGCTTAAGGACTTGCTGATGCTCAGCATCCGCCTGCCCTCCATACAAGGCGTAACTACCTCCATGACCACAATCCGCGCGGTTAAGTATCTCAGCGGCACGAGCAGCCTGCTCCAGCGCTAACCCTACGGTTGGCACAATGGCTAGCACAAGTTTCTGCTTGCCCGCAAACAGGCTCAGTGCATGAATGACGAGAGTCTTCCCGCTACCGGTGGGCAGATTGATGATCAGCGTGCTGTCGGGAGGAGATGTCAAAACTGTACGAACGGCTGCTTGCTGCCCAAGTCCTTGATATGAAAGGAACTGCTCATTATTGAGCCTCTTCCGCAGAGCCACGTCCATTGGCACAGCCTTCAGATGACGACGATGTCGATGCCCATAAACAGCAAGAGCGTCATCAGTCGGAACATCCTTCATCCGCACGTAACCGGTCACGGCATCCCGGACTACCCCAGCGCGAGCAAGATATATATTTGCAACAGCAGCATTAGGTAGTCGTAACGCAGGATCGATGATGCCGTGGGCTAATGCGCATCCCAAAGCATCCCGACACACCGCCGCGCGATCCGCCGGACCTGATTGAGAATCCTGAAATACCTTTAGTAACCGAATAAAAAACGGTTCAGACAGCACGCTGGCCTCGCCCTGCACGCCCTGGTTCAATAGTGCTGCTTGTAGCGCATTCCACTGAGCTTGCATCACGCCCCCTGCAGCATTTTTTTCGTGCACACTACTACTGCACGCATCGATAGCAGATGCAACTGCGGCTCAAACGAAAAGATCTTCATTTGAGGCAAATCCGCCAAAGTCTGTTGGCGACTCAAAGACATAACCTCCAAGACCATTCGCTTCCAATGCTCTGCCGGTAACAAGGACTCCAGTTCAGGCCAGACGTCACTGCGTAAATTGATATCTTGAAAACCAGGACTTGATTTGTCGTAAGGCCATTCCAAAGACCTCAACATACTCTCAGAAAGCACCAGGCTGCCATCCTCCGCCAGCCAATGGCTCCGCACTGAAGGCGGCATTATCTCATCGCCACGGAGTTGCTCCAGGCGACTAGCCCCAAGCCTCGTAGCAGCCACCAACCAATTAAGGCGGAAGAATATTTTCGGTGCGATCAAGTTGCTTTTTTCGAGCACGCGCAAAAAAGCACTGGTTGCTCCGCGCGAATCACCAGCGGCCAGTTGATATATGGAGTCCACGAACGGCTGACCGTAACGGAAGGGATACACGCCCGTTTTAGCTGAAACCTGCTGCCGCGAGAAACTCATGGGAGCGGTGTATGGCGGGTTACCACTTTCCGGATCAATACCCGTGATGCAACCTTCAATAAAGGTCTTCACGTCCACCAGAGTACGACCGCCACGCTCTGCGGGGTCCAAGCCGAAGCCCAACCTGAACTGCTGCTGCAGTTCCCCCTCTAGCCTAAAGTTCAAGCCGCGCGTCATCCAGGCACACATGCGACCAATCTGCTCCTCGGCTACTTCGTCCGCCTCAGAAATTGTTTCAGCGAAGTCCCGTGCCTTGGCGACATCCTCGTCCAGTGCAAGCAATTCTTCCTGTACTTTCACCCGACGACGCTCGCGGTCAAGCAGGCCGCCCTCGCCGCTTAATTGCTTGGCACAGTCAAGCAACTCTTCATCACCGAACCGCGCGACGGCCTGCCAAGTCGATTGGAGATACTCCTCCAGTACGTACTGCAAACTGGCCACCGTCTGATTGAACACACCTACTGATGTGTCGAGCAGATCTATCCACCGTCTGAATAAACCATCATGGCCAGACATCAAAACCAAACTTTCCACAGGCCTGATGCCACGCAGATTTGCGCTGTAACGGTTCAATCGTCCCAGACGTTGTTCAACGCGACTGAACGATCTCGGTAGGCTGTAATGCACGGCGAGTTTCTGCCCCCCATGCAGGTTAAGACCATCTTCACCACCTTGATCGCAAACCAATACCCGCACAGAACCGCCCGACTGCAAGAAATGCAAGTCGCGGTCGGAAGCATTGCGCTCTATACCTACAGCCAGAGAATCACCGAGCGTAGCGGCAACATGATCAGCGACTACTTCGTCACCGCAGAAAATAACCACCTTGCCCTTAGGGTTTTCGGCCAACCAATCTTCCAGACTCGCGATCAAACTCCGATCTTTACACGCCTGCTCGAGTGAGGCTTGCTTGGATATTTCGGCGAGGAACTCTCGCTCGGTTGCTTCAAGCGTCGCCGACAGTTGCCTGTCGAACCTATCGGCCCGCTGCTTGACCAGTAATGGACTGCCCAACAAGTCGTCAACCCAGTTCAGGTACTCTCCAGAACTCATTGCCTGGAACTCATCAGGATCCCGGCAGGCCTGGCTGCGGTACTCTTCCAGTAACAGATCCAATGGCATGCTGCGTGGTTCTATCGGCCAGTATTGACGGCGCAAACCAGCCAATCCTGGAAACAACTGCGCGAGATGCCCCATTTCCCGGCGGTTACGAAGCATGCGCTGATGCAGGCGGTAGTGCTCTCCGAGGTAACGCCGCAAGCCTATGATTTGTTGCTCGCGCTGCTCGCCGCTCTCCTCGGCAAAGAGATCCACCAACGGCATCAAACTGCCGATTCGCTCTTGCAACTCCTGATCCTCAGGGAATTTCCCCTGCAGATCCTGTAGTGCTTGTTCCAATGCGGCGTTCGAGTTACCCGGGGTCAGTGCGCTATACAACCCACCAAGCCACTCACGCTCCTTGACTCGAGCGATGAAACGCTGAACCCCTGCTTCCGAGATCTCATAAGCTTTGGGACTCAAGCAGTGCAGCATCGCCAGGAAATTTCTTTCGTTCCCATTCAACGGGGTTCCCGACAACAACAGGGTCACCTCGGCTGACTGGCAGGCCTCCGCCAGCACCTGAAATCGGTCATTCGAGTGTTGCTCGGAAGACCAGGCCAGCGGCGCCAATTGATGCATCTCGTCAACGACAAACAAGCTAGGCTGACCACCCTCCCGCAAAGCCGTCACCAACTGTTCATGACTGCATACTCGAATCAGCTGTTCCGATCGATGCTTTGTAGACATCAACTCTCCAAGATGAAATCGGCCCTTTAACTCTTCATGCCACTGAATGACAAGAGAGGCCGGCGCCGCAATTAAAACGTTGGCGTCGAACTTCTTCTGAAGCACGTGCTCACGGATGATCAGTCCAGCCTCGATCGTCTTGCCCAAGCCCACTTCATCCGCTAGCAAGTACTTAGGGCATGGGTCCTTAAGGATGCGTCTAACTACCGCAATTTGATGCGGCTCCAACTCTACGCTGCTGCTGGTAATCGCACCGATGGAACGGCAAGCCGCCCGCTGCTCAATATAGGCTTCGAGGAAATCTTGGCGCAGGGGGAAGAAAAAAGGCGCGTCGTTAGCCCTAGCCGCCAGGAACGCAGAAGGATCGAGCAAATCCTGCGCTCCGAGATTCAGGCAGTAGATTTCATCGATATCGACTACCGCTTGATCGTTATTGTCAGTGCGAAAGATCACCAAGTGCCGATCGAGTGGCCGCGAACCACCGTACCGGCCACGTCGCCAGATGCCTGTTAATTGATCTCGACAATAAACGATGGCTTCCTCATAGAGTTGAGTTTTCCTAACGTCGGCCAGATCAACCTTGAGCTTTCTCGCCTCAGGGTTCAAAGGGGATTCGAAGAAGGTGACCTCGCACTCGCCTCTCTCACGATCCAGTCCCGACAATTTACCAATGCCGGGAAAAGCACTAGACAAAACCAACTCACCGACGTATAAAACCTGGTTCACTTCGTCCCTCTACCAGTATTATTCCCGCTTTTATCCGCCTCTCACCGACGACGTGAATGAGGCCTTGGTGCCTGACGGCTCACACGGTAATAGGCGCTACCTCTGAGGCCAATCCTTCCGATGACCCTCACCCTATCCGCTGGCCACACCTGGGTAAAGCCATGCACGGTGTTTTTTTGCCATCATAGCTAGCACACACCCGCAACCATCACCTGAGCCCCGCAAAAGGGGACGAACCGCTACACCCTGCCTTGCCTGATCCTTGAATACCACCAGTGTATTAGCAGAATATCCATGACGCGATTCGCTGCAGGAGTCAACAGAATGTAATCCTTAAAGATATGCCCGTATGCACCTAGCCGTACGGGTAAACTTTTCAAACGGGTCGAACCACGCTAAAAATGCGCTGCTGAAAAGCGGCAACTCGATTTGAAAATTTCCATCACGCCATGAAAGACGGCACGCCAATGGAAGCTAGTACTCTGAGCGGTACTGCCAGCGATGTTTTGGCATGTGGTCAACCAAGCTTTCCATACTCACGCAAAGCTCTGGTAGTAAAACTCAAAGAATCTGCCAAGCCAATCTCAGGTCTAAAATTCGGTACTAGGTATTCCGAATGGTATTCCAATTTTTTTCACAGAAAAATTTTCCACTTAATTTTCATATGGATATAGATCCATTTCAACTCACCCCGGCCCAATAAACAATCAATCCAAGCGTCCCCGGAAGTCTTTTTGGGTTGCCTTCGATCCATGTTTTTGTCCGAGCCTAAGCCTTTGCCGTATTCCCAACCCCGTCCCCAACTATCCTGACTATCCAAGCCAGCAAACCCAACCTCACGCCCTGGAGAACTAAACGTGCCCAACGCAGGAAGCGCCCCCCACCACCCTGGCGCAGTAATCTGGCTAACCGGCCTCTCCGGCGCAGGCAAATCTTCCCTGGCAAACGCCCTAGCCCTACGCCTGAACCAATTAGGCCACCCCTGCTACGTTCTCGACGGCGACGCCCTGCGCCACGGCCTAAACGCCGACCTTGGCTTCTCCCCCGCCGACCGTCATGAAAACAACCGCCGTACCGGCGAGGTGGCAGCGCTGTTCGCCGATGCCGGGCTGATCTGCATCGCTGCGCTCATTTCGCCTTACCGCGCCGACCGCGCAGCCGCGCGCCGGGCATGCAAGGCCGGGTTCCATGAAGTGCATGTCAAAGCGGATCTGGCCACCTGCGAAGCGCGCGACCCCAAGGGGCTATACCGCCGGGCACGGGCGGGTGAGCTGAAGGGGTTCACGGGCATCGATGCACCCTATGAAGCGCCGCAGCACCCCGAACTGGTAGTGGATACCGCTGGCACCACACTGCAAACGGCGCAGGACCTCCTGTTGGGTTATGTCCTCAAGCAGGTCTTGGCGCCCCAAGATGTCATGACTCCGGCGTGATCTCGCCACGCTGCCAGCGGGCCTCGCTGTTGCCCAGCGCCTGGGCGATGTCGGCCAGCTTGTCGGACGGCAAGGTTGCCGGCAGCGGATCAAGGCCGGCACTGGCGAACAGTTGGCCGTAGCTGTTGCGCAACTCGGCGTAGGCCAGGTCGCGGCGCAAGTCTGCCTGCAAGGCGTTGAGCTCACCTTGGATCAGTTCCAGCTCGCCAATGCCCTGGGCCTGGTGGCGGTTGCGCAGCTGCTCGACGATCTGTTGATCAAGGGCAACCATCTGCTGGCTGGTGGCGAACTGGCGACGTGCCTCGCTGTAGTTGGCGTTGGCCACGTAAAGTTGGGCCAGAATGGCCATCGACATGGCCTGGCGGCGTGCCTCTACCACCTGCTCACCTGCCTTGGCCACATCGATCGACGCTGGGCCGGACAACACGTTGAACAGGTTCCAGGTGACCTTCACGCCGTAGTCGGCCCAGTGCTGGTTGGTCAGGAAGCTGTTGCTGTCGTAATGGCCGCCAGCGGAGAACTCCAGGCCAGGCAACATGCGTAGCATCGACTTACGCACCTCGGCGGCGCTGATGCGTGCCTGGTAGTCCTGTTCGCGCAGTTCGGGGCGTGAGGCAAGCGCCTGCTGCTCAAGGCTGTCCAGCCCGACCTTGAGTTCGGGCACGCTGTAGTCGTCGCTGGCCGCCAGGGTCAGCTCGGTGCCCGGCGGCAAGTTGATCAGCGCGCCCAATTCGGTCTTGGCCAGCGACAAGGCGCGGCGCTGTTCCTCCAGCTGGCGTGTGGCTTCTATCAGCGAACGCTGGTAGTTGAGCGCCTGGATCTGGTCGCCAATGCGCTGCTCGCCCATACGCTCGCTGTTGCCCCGCGCCTGCTCGACCCGCACCATCAGCGCATCGATCTGCTTGAGCAGGCGTTCAGCGGCAACCGCCCGCCAGTAGGCCGAGCGCACGTCCTGGATGATGGTCTGCACCACCTTGCGCCGGCGCTCCTGCACGATCAGGCGCTGGTCGCCCTGCTGTTTGGCGCTGACATAGCTGACACCGAAATCCAGCACGTTCCACACCATGGTCAGGTCCGCCACGTCGCGGTCGCGGTCCTGGGAGGTGGAGGGTTCCAGCGACTGGGTGTTGGTCAGCACGCTGCGGCTGCTGGCGGCGCTGGTGTTGCTGCGCCCTGCATAGCCCGCCGACATCGCCATGCGTGGCAGCATGTCGAACGTGGCCAGGTCTACCTGGCGCTGGGCCAAGGCTTCTTCCATCACCTTCAGGCGCGCCTCCAGGTTGTACTTGACCGCGCGGGCCATTGCCTGGTGCAGGGTCAGCGGACCTTGCAGTGCCTCCTGGCCCTTGAACATGCTGGCCAGGTCGTCACGCGCGCGCTGTTCGCTGACGCTGCGCTCGATCGGCTGGGTCTTTACCGCACAACCGGTCACTGTCAGTGCCAACATGCTGATCGCAAATATCCTTGATGCCTTGCTCATCCCCACCGCCCCCTGGTACTGCTTTTTGATATCCATTGTGTTGTTATCCGCCATAGCTCCGGCTCACGCCTCGGGCACGGGTGTATTGATCTGCCCGAGCGCCAGCGCCAGCTCCCTGACCTGGCGCTGCTCGCTCTCCTTGAAAGCCTGCAACTGCTGCCCCAGCGTCGGCGCACCTGACTGCCCTTCGCCACCCTGGCGCCAGGGTTTGCCACCGCTGAGCTCATACTGGCCGCCATCGTCCGGCAGCGTCTTGTCGAAAATATTGGCCAGGCTGCTAGCGCCGAACACGCTGGCATCACCACCGCCAAAGCCGAGGAAACCTGCCCCGGTGCCGTTGCCGATGGCGGAGCCGCCCTGCTGACCTGCGAACACCTGGGCAAGGTAGCTAGGCGCCAGGGCCCCCTCGCGGATAAAGATGCTGCCCAGCGGCGGCAGCCCACCGCCAGCACTGGGCACTTCGAACAACGGTACTGGCAGCAAAGGTGACTGGAACGCCGAGAACGCTGGTGCGGGTGTACCGGGCAGTGGTAGAGGCTGGCCAGCCAGACTTGGCGGCGCGGCCGGGTAGGCCAGGAACTGCGGGTCGCCGTCGGTAGACTGCACCACACTGCCCTGGCCGACGAAACCACCCTCCAGCCCGTTTCCAGCCATGTCACTGATACCCGTGCCGCTGGTGTTCAAGGCCAATGCCAGGCTGCCGCTGCCGGCAACCCCGGCGATATTCACCTGCCAGGTACGGCTGTCGAGCTGCACCAGTGATTGCAGGGTGCCGCTGGCGTTGCCGCTCGATACCAGCTGGAAGTCACTCAGATCAACGCCGCGAACCTCTTCACTGAAGGTCACGGTGAACCCCTGGCTGCCGTTGCCATTGACTGGCGTCGGCACGATCGACTCGACGCTCGGCAAGCGTGTATCGACGATGATTCCAGCACTATCGCCAACCGCCCCCAGCCCTGGCTGCAAGGCATTGCCGGCAGCGTCGTGCAAGGCCGCGCCATTGGCTGCCAGCCCCACTACCTGAATGCCGTCGGCATCGTTGTCGCCAGCCTGGATGCGGTACTGGAACACCAGCGTCGGCGTGCCGGAGCCAGCGACGAAATCGGCATACACCGTACGCCCACCCACATCCAGTGCCAGTTGCGGGGCGCCATCGACGATCACCGCTTCGCTGGTATCGACCACGAAGGTCAGCGTATCGCCGGTGTTGTAATGCACTCCCACCGGCACGCTGACGCTATTCACCGTGGGGGCGTCATGGTCGATGTTGTACACCGCGCCGGTCAGGCCACCCGTCAGCACGTTGCCGGCCACATCGCTGATCGCAGTGCCAGCGGCCTTCAGGTTCAAGCCCAGGGTACCGGTGCCGCTGACACCGCTGGCGGTGATCTCATAGACGCCATCGCTTATCTGGCGCAGGCCACTGAGCGTAGCGCTGGCGGTACCGCTGGCGACCAGGCTGAAGTCGGCCAGGTCAACGCCGTTGACGCGTTCGCTGAAGGTGACGGTGAAGCGTACGCTCTGCGCGTTGCTCGGGGATGGGTCGAGGGTGACGATGCCGACGGCTGCAGGTGCCAGTGTATCGACCAGCACCTTGCTGGTGTCGGCGACGCCATTCAAGGCCAGGTTCATTGCATTACCCTGGGCATCGCTCAGGGTGGCTCCATTGGCCGACAGGCCGGTCACGCGGATGCCGTCGCTGTCATTGTCGCCGGCCTGGACGATGTACTGGAACACCAGCGTCGGCGTGCCAGCACCCGCCATCAACTCGGCGAACACCGTGCGCCCGCCGACGTCCAGGGCCAGGCGTGGCGAACCGGCCACCTGCACTGCCTCACTGGCATTGACCACGAACACCAGTGCGTCGCCGGCATTGTAGGAAACGCCCGCCGGCCCACCGACACTGGTCACGCTAGGGACGCGTGTGTCGATGGTGTAGTTGTTGGAAATGCTGCTACCCACACCGGCGTTGCCAGAGGCCGTGGCAACTACGCCACTGTTGTCCAGAGAAACAAGGTTACTGGTGCCTTCGACATTGCTGGTCGGTGTCAGCGTTGCGGTCCAGGTGATGCCACCGTCCAGGCTGCTCAGATTGGTCAGCACACCATTGGCCGCGCTCATGTCAGCCAAGGTAAAGCCGCTGACCGCTTCGCTGAACGTGATGGTCACCAGGCTAGACTCGCCCGCCCGCAAAGCGTTGTCGGCCACCACGATGGTCGCCGTAGGGACAATAGTGTCGACCGCGTAGTTGCCCGACGAGGTGGTGCCGCTGCCAGTGTTGCCGGCAAGGTCGGCGATGCCCGTGTTGGCCAGGGTGATGACATTGCTGGTATCGCGTACACCGACGGCCGGGGTGAAGGTGGCTGTCCAGGTGATGCCGCCGTCGGCACTGGAAAGCGCGCTCAAGGTGCCATTGGCAACCGTCAGGTCGGCGTTGCTGAAGCCCGTCACCGCTTCGCTGAAGGTGATGGTCACCAGGCTGGTTTCGCCCACGGTCAGGTTGCTGTCGGCGACCACGATGGTGGCGGTCGGGCGCAGGCTGTCGATGGCGTAATTGTTCGAGTCGGTGCTACCGGAACCTGCGTTGCCCGCAAGGTCCGCCACGCCGGTATTGTCCAGGGTGACCAGGTTGCTGGTATCGCTGATGCCAACTGTGGGCGTCAGTGTCGCAGTCCAGGTCAAGCCGCCGTCACCGCTGGCGAGCCCGCTAAGGGTACCGTTGGCCACGGTCAGGTCGGCCAGGCTGAGGCCGACCACCGCCTCGTTGAAGGTGATGGTCACCAGCGATGTCTCGCCTGCCGCCAGTTGGCTGTCGGCCACCACGAT